>NZ_CP117523.1:2174995-2485708 GCF_036812735.1 Terrisporobacter glycolicus ATCC 14880 = DSM 1288
GAAACTACACCTGTTAATTTTACATACTTTTCATTATATTTTTTATCACATTCATAAATATTTTCCTTATATTCATTTAAAAGTTCCTCTGATGTAACACTAACATCATTTTTTTTATAATAAAATCTATGAATTAAAAATAATATAACTATAATTATTGTAATAAATATATATCTTAAAATCACAATATCTTTATATTTGTAAAATACTATATAATATACCAATAATATTATTGAATACAGTATTATGTTATTTTCATTATTTATCTTCATACATTGTACACGTTTTTCCATAATATCTCCCTTATCTAATAGGCTATATTTTAACAAAATGTTGACATTGAGTAAAAAATATATAGGGTTAAAATCAGCCCTATATATTTTTTAGTTATTTTATTTTTTCATATTTATCTAAATCTTTAAGAATAACACTCTCTGGTATTTTTACATTTTGTTTTACCTGTATAAACTTTTCTTCTGTGAATGGACCGTTTACTATTGGTTCTTTTGTATCTAATAAGTAGTAATTATTTAAATTTGTTTTTGCAATTATATACCTATCATTGTCATGACCCACTTGTGTTACATACTCGCCTTCATCATAATCAGCAAGTAATGGTATTAACACTTCATCATAACTATATTCAGGTGACCCAATATGTATTTTTTCTGCTGATGTTCTTATTACTTTAAATCCATTTATTAATTCTATATCATAATCTCCAGCACCTGCACAGCCTACTGCTCCTATAATTAATAAAACAATACTAAAAATAACTCCAATTTTTTTCATTTCTCATTATCCCCTTCTTTTGATTAGTTAGTTATAAACACAGGTGTTCTATTTTTAAAATCTTGAACCCTTATATAATTTGGGTGATAAATTAAAAATTCCTTCCCTACTTTAATATTGTTGTGAGTTTTTTATATGCTATTTAATTTTCATTTAAATTATATAGTTCATAACTTATAAGATTTTTACTTTCATCTAAATTACTAACAAGTTTAAGTTTTACAAAATCTCCTATTTCATAAACCTTATATATTTGTTCATCCTTTATTTCATAGTTACTATCTTCATACTTCAACTCCACAATATATGTATCAGGTAATTTAGATGGTAACATGCTTCCTCCAATTGATGAAAATAGTCCTTCTGAAAACCCTTTGTTGATTATTTGCATATCTACTATTTGGCTTTCAGTATATTTTATTTTTGATTTCAATTCTCTTATAGCTATTCTTTTTTTTATTTCAATTACTAACAAATATATAATACTTAATATTACAATTATTGGCCATAATAAATCATTGATTGAACCCTTCATATAATCTCCTTTGTATATTTTAATACAATACTTAAATCCATACTTATCGTATCTTGTAGTACCCATAACATACACTCCCTGGGGGGTTGATTAGAAATTCAGTTTCTTCTCTTGATGATATTTAATTGTTACTTATGCTTTATATATATAGGTAAGAACATAGCCTTTGGATCTTTTTCTTTCACTAAATTATAAACTTTTTTACTTACAATTATTTTTTTATTCTTCGAGAAATATTCAGATGTAATATTTACATCTTCTAAGTCATCTAATGAATTTTCATCAATATATTTATTTATGTATGTTTGGTCTACTTTTAAATTTTTACATAACTTTCCACAATTACTACAAATAAATAAATCAGAATATGAATCATCATAAAAGGCATTTACATCTAGCCCATTGTCGCTGTATAATCTGTAAGCAATTATATTTTTTCTTTTTGTATAACATTCTTTAAAATATTTAGAACTAATTCCGTTTTCAACTAAATATTCATACATTAATTGTTTAGCTTCTAAGAATATTGGATTTGTCTCATCTATTTTATATATAGGATCAATACCTATCATTTTCTTTAATTCGTATTTTTTCAACTTATTTTTAATACTATGTAATTTTCTTTGTATAATCCAGGGATAATCTTTTGATGGATCTGCAAAACCTATTGTAAATTCTATATGTAACTTCATTACTGTACTCCTTGATATTTTGGTATATTAACATTATTTCTTATAATATTTACTTATAGTATCTGTTACTATTTTTTAACTATTTCAATTGCAACTTCATTATTAGGATAAAATTCTAGTATTACTTTTGCAAAATCATAAAATTCCTCATCACTTAATGGAGATGTTGGACACCTCCAAAATACATCAAGTGCCCATATTTTAATATCAATATATTCAGGAAAAAGATTAATAACTCTTTTTATATGCCAGTAAATAATAGAATAGTCATCATCTATAAAAGGTTTCATAAACATTAAAATTTGGCAGAGTGTCATATGCTTATCTGGAGTCTCATCCCTAGATATTGCATACATTAAATAACAATAATATTCCTTTGTACTTAGTTTTGGAAAAGTATCTAAGATACTATCAAAAGTGTATCCCCCTGCTATACTTTCAAATATATCATAGGCTTTGCTGTATAGTCCATGTTTAATTAATAATCTATTTTTCATTCTTTCACCCATCCATTACCTATTTTAAAAACTTTATCTTTAACATATCCAGTTACTTCGATAATTTAATTTTTTGGCTATGTTAGCTTACTTCGTGATAGTTATAGTAAAAAATAGCAACACTTTAGTATCTCAATGGATTTAAAGCTAAAGTGTGGCTATTTATATAATTTGATATATTTAGTGCGTAATAGATTAAAATTGCGTAAACAATATTACCCTAATATAATCTTTATTCTTTTCTTTATAATAAAAACCTGAGAAAAAACTACAATCATTAAGATGATGCCAAGAATTAGTGAGATGTTTTTATCCCAACCGTTAACTATACTTAAAACTTCTATAACCATATTGGTCAATATTGCCATTGCAATCTGAGCATATTGAATTTTCAACATTTTAACTATAATTTTTTCTTTTTCAAAATCTAATTTCTTTATGTCTATCTTGTATGGTGTCAATACAAATGCATCTTTTCTATTTTTATTAAGACTATAAATCATATAGAATATTGATAATAGACATAAAGAATATGCCATTATTGTCATAAATATCTCCCCCATTTTTATTCGCTAAATATTTCGTACATCCCCATAAAACCTTCTGATACTAATAGTTTACTTTCATTACCCTTTTGTAATTGAAATCCTCTACCTAATTGCTCAACAGTATAGCCTTCTGATTCCATATAAGTTGTAAAATCTTCATAGGATTTACTTATATATCTTAGTGGTTTATCTGAAATTTTTTCGACTTTTTCTCCACCCATAGATATTTGTGCCAATCCTTTTAGTCCAACAAATGGATTAGCTATTTTAGAAGAGTAAGATATAGTTCCTAAAAGCATAACAATTACAATTAATACAAAGCATCCAATAATAATTTTTTTACTCAAGTTAATTCCCCCTTTTGATTGTTTAATTTTATATATTATACACAATCCACTATGAAAAAGATTAATAGCTCTTTTTATATGCCAGTAAATAATAGAATAGTCATCATCTACAAACCTTTTCATAAACATTAAAATTGGGCATAGTGTCATATGCTTATCTGGAGTCTCATTCCTAGATATTGCATACATTAAATAACAATAATATTCCTTTTTACTTAATTTTGGAAAAGTATCTAGAATACTAGAAAAAGTGTATCCCCTGCTATACTTTCAAATATATCATAGGCTTTACTGTATAGTCCATCTTTAATTAATAATCTATTTTTCATCTTTTCACCCATCCATTGCCTATTTTAAAAACTTTATCTTTAACATATGTAGTTACTTCAATAATTTAATTTTTTCACTATCTATAACTATTTCTTCTGCTAATACATTACATTCAAATATATCTCCTGCTTCAAAATAAATATTATAATCCTCTTCATGTTTTTGTTGGAATTTATTTTTCAAAATAATTCTTCTTTTATTGGAGCTATTATAATTTTTATTAAGTACTTTTATAGAAAATCCCTGTAGCATTAATCCATTTTCATCCACAGAATTATAAATAAATGGGTGATTCCAATTTATTTTTTTAATATTCAATATTTCAACTTCATTAATAGTATTTTTTAACTGAGTAAACCCTTTAATATAAATAGAGTTTTTTAATGTATTAAAATTTATTTCTTCAACACTTTGAAAATAAATTATCTCTTTTCCATCAGCTAAGTCCATATTAATATTTGCTCCTTTAGTAGCAAAATAGATCCCCCATAAAAATGACGTTATTATGGTAACAATAAGTAAAAATATTGATAATCTAATTACATGTATATAGTTTACATTTTGCTGTATCAACTCTAAGACTATACCCCCACACAAGGTAAAGCTCATGAATGTTAATAATATCGGTCTTTTATTTTCCATTAACGTCTCCTTTAATTTGATATATATTTATTATTTTTGTTCATTTATTTTGTCTGAGTCTTTTGATTGATAGGTATTAAAGGTTGTTTATTCTAATAATAAGTACCTTTGAGTTTTCTGATTTGTCATTATGCCACTTTCTATTATAATATCAGTATCTTTAATTGGTATACGCTTATGATTTTTATCATAAGATCCATATTTAACTACTTGTTTTGTATCTATTATATGGTATAAGTATATAGTATTAAACGCAGAATTGGCACACCCTCATGACTATATCAACGGGGTGTGCCAATTAAACTCTAACTAACTACATTCATGTTATCCAACATGGACTGCACTTTTTTAATCTTGTAAGGATTTACATACTGCGGATTAAGTGTTAATACTATTTTGTCCATTTTTTTCAAATGTAAAACAAATTTTATTTCTCTTAACTTCACAGGAGTATTGGGAGTATGTCTAATAAAGGGAAACTTTTTTTCGTCTTTATCTTTCATCTCTTCTATTCCTTGTAAATCATAATCGATCTCTGTTTTTAATATATCTTCTATATAAACTTTGTTTTTGTAATCACAAAAACTATATTGCATATAATCATCTATTATTGCTATATATCCATTATTTATAAAATCCACATATTTGATTTCTCCTATTTTCCCCAATTCATCTTTTATTGAATTTTCATAAGCTAACCTTTCTTTAACATTATCCTTTCTATTAAAGTCTTTGGCTTGAACTAATGTTACAATAAAAGCTACAAATAATAATAAACTCGTTAAAACTAATACCATTTTTTTACCCCTTTACCAATTATTTACTTATATAGTAAACCTTTAATCTTTCAATTTCAACGTCATAGTTAATCTAAATATTTGAAATTGTTCTTTCATATTTGTTATCAGAATCTTCTACTATTCTAATTTTGTTATTGTCTATCATATAATCAATTCTTGATGCATACCACCAATCCTCAACACCTAATGGATAGTACCCTAAGATTTCACCAATTAATCCAACTTCTTTTATATGTTTAAACTTAAGATGTTTGTAAATTAAGTGATCATAAAAATCTATTGGAACTCCTATCAAACGCCCATTTACTACTGCTCTCAAAGGGCTGTTGTCTTCTACAAGCTCTAACCAGTTATTAGCAAACATTATTTTTTCTATTTTGGACATCTTTTTTTCATATTTAATAAGTTCACCAAATTTTTCAGGTATAACTTCTCCCCATTTTTCATATGCCATAACCGCATCCTGTATTTGTATATACTCAGGTAACTTTACAGTAAATATTTCATTGGAAATATCTTTTAATATATTACATACGTAATAAAAACCACTCATAGCATATGGAGCATTGCTGTACCAAATTCTAATGGACTCTCCTTCTAATGCATACTTTATAAGCTTATCATGTTCTTTTATATATTTTCTTCCTATCTGTTTAACTTCTTCTAAGCTTTCTTCAGTATAATCGTAAACATTTTGTGCATACATATCAAAAATAAGTTCATCTCTATAAGGGCTATCTATATTTTCTCTAATATCACCAATATCTAACATTAAAGCAAGACAAATAACTTTATCGGTGCTTCCTGAAATAACTCCTTCTTCTATTGCTGCTTCCATCGATGCTGCTTCACTTTCTCCAAATAAAACTTCTATCATAAATTTCTCCTCTTTAGTAATTTAAATACCACATATAGTATAAATTTTTATTTGTTAACTTTAATTGCTATTATGGCATAAATAAGTAAAATTATTAAAGCAGTTACATTTATAATGGCTTGGAGATTGGATTTATCAAGAAAAAAGTTTGTAATAAATACAATTCCAGTAATTATAATTAAAAAGTTATAGCTATTGAAAAAAAACTTTTTCATAGAATACCTCCATATATTTATATATTCTAATTTTGTAACTACCATTTTTTGGATTTAACTCCTAATCTCATTATACATTAAATATAAATAAACTTATCTTAAGATTTCTTATAGTAATTAAATCAAGATTTATAATATTTTTGTAGTAAAAATTAACTATTTTAAAATGCTTATTTTAATCATAAAATAAGTAATATAAAGAAAAGGTGTGTATCCTTTAAATTAGATACACACCCTTTTTAAAATCCTATATGAATTTTTTATTAAGAAAAATTCTTTTTAGTTTTATTAGCTATCCATACAAGGCAAAGCATTACTGGAACTTCAACAAGTACTCCAACAACAGTAGCTAGTGCTGCTCCTGAATTAAGTCCAAATAAACTAATAGCCACTGCAACTGCCAGTTCAAAGAAGTTACTAGCACCAATCATACCAGCTGGGGCTGCTACATCATGTGGTAACTTCCATACCTTACACCATCCATATGCTAAAAAGAATATAAAGAATGTTTGTATTGTAAGAGGTATAGCAATTAATCCTATGTGAACTGGATTATCTATTATCTTTTGTCCTTGGAAAGCAAATAGTATTACTAATGTTAATAATAATCCAACTACTGTTATCCCACTAAATTTGGCTAAAAATACATTTTCAAAATAATCTAATCCTTTTTTCTTTATTATCATAGTTCTAGAAAAATATCCTGCAACAAATGGTATTATTACAAATAATACAACTGATAGTAATAATGTATCCATTGGAACAGCTACATTAGTTACACCAAGTAAAAATGCCACAATTGGAGCAAAGGCTATTAATAATATAAGATCATTAACTGCTACTTGAACTAATGTATATGCAGGATTTCCTTTTGTTAAATGACTCCACACAAATACCATTGCCGTACAAGGGGCTGCACCAAGCAGTACTGCTCCTGCCAAATATTCTTTTGCCAAATCAGCTGGAATTATATTTTTAAATACTATCATTAAAAAGAAATACGCTATTGCATACATAGTAAAAGGTTTAATTAACCAGTTAGTTCCACAAGTTACAATTAAGCCTTTCTTTTGTTTTGTAGCATCTTTTATGGCTGAAAAATCTATTTTTAACATCATAGGATAAATCATCAACCAAATTAATATTGCTACAGGTATGGACACTTGGGCATAAGTAAACTTATCTAAGGTTTGTGGAATTTGTGGTAAATATACACCAATCAGAACTCCTACTACTATACATAGTGCCACCCAAATTGTTAGATATTTTTCAAATAAACCAAGTCCGCCCTCTTTATAGCTTTCATCAATATTTTTATTACTCATAATTTCCCTCCTTGTTATATAATCATATTCAAATATATGAATATGATGTTTTAAAATTATACTAAGAACAAAGTAAGTCCCTTTATCCTTAGTTGATATATAATTTCATAATTTATTTAGTAGCTGTAACTGATGCAGACATAATATATTCGCCAACCTTTAAGTTGTGTCCCCACTTAGCTTCATATTCTTTAGACACAGGCTTTACATCTATATTTATATTTTTAAATCCTGATTTTTCTAAATAATTTTCCAACTCTTCAACTGAAGAGGCACCTGTAACTCAGCCACAATACAGCTTTTCATCTTGTTTCATTTCACAAGTTAACTCTTTCATAAGCACTATATCTGATATAGAAACCCTCCCACCAGGTTTTAATACACGATAAGCTTCATCGTATACTCTTTGTTTATTTGGAGATAAGTTTATTACACAATTTGATATAATTATATCTACAACATTATCAGCAACAGGTAAATTTTCTATTTCACCAAGTCTAAAATCCACGTTAGTATAATTATTGTCTATTGCATTTTTTCTTGCTTGTGTTAACATTTCTGGTGTCATATCTACACCAATTACAAATCCATTTTTTCCCACTTTTTTTGATGAAAGAAAACAATCAAATCCTGCTCCACTACCTAAGTCTAGAACAGTTTCTCCTTCTTTTATATTTGCTATAAGATGAGGGTTTCCACAGCCAAGACCAAGGTTAGAATTTTCTGGAACAACATCTAGTTCTTCCTCTGAATATCCAATACTCTTTGAAATATCTTCTCCACAACATCCAAGTTTTGACTCTTTAGTTACTATTTTTTTATAACTGTCTCTAACAGTATTTCTAATATCATTTTTATTAAAATCATTCATTTTATATTTACCTCCTCTATTAAGTTTCCTAATTAAATAAAATCTTTTTACTTTGCGCTACCTTTTCTCAAAAGACCTGCAAAGCTATTTGGTAGTATTTCATTTTCTTCAATTTCTTTAGCTGCTATTTCATAATCATAATTTACCTCTACTATTTCAACATTAATTGTAGAAGGTGTTTTATTTATTTCATCACCATTTTTAATATCTATTATTACATAATTGGCTTCAGGCTTATTAGTTTTAGGCTTTCCCACACTGCCTGCATTTACTAGTAGTTTTTGTCCATACTGTTTAAAATAAGGTATATGAGTGTGACCACAAACTAAAATATCTTCTTTTATTTCACTCATTACTTCCTCTGCTTCTTTGGAGTTTTCTTTTAAATATTCATTTATTAGCCTAGTACTTCCATGAACAAATCTTATAGTTTTGTTGTTAAATGTAAGAATTAGTTCCTTTGGCAAATTTCTTAAATATGCTTTATTTTCATCACTAGTTTTTTCTAAAGTAAAAGTCATGGATGCACTGGCTTTTTGTGCATCTTTAGGATCTGGATAATCACAACCACAAACCAGTCTATAATTTCCTATGGCGTCATCATAGTTGCCCATTATTGATAACACTTTATTTTTTCTTATGGTATTTATAACTTCATTTGGTCTAGTAGCATAACCTACCAAATCCCCTGTACATACAATCAAATCAACATTTCTTTTTTCAATATCTTTTAATACTGCATCAAGGGCGTAAATATTGCTATGTATATCTGATATAACTCCTATTTTCATCGATTATTCTCCTTATCTCATGCCTTCTTGATTTTTTACTTTCTCTATAGATTCACAACACATTCCTTCATTTTTCAATTTTATTAGATTTTCATAATCATTGTTTAGTTTCTCTATATTGCATAATTCTTTTTCAATAATATCTTTTAGAAACTTGTGCTCATTAATTGTTTCTTCATTTATTTTGTAGTAAACATATTTAGCTTCTTTGTAGTAATTAACTAACTTGGCATTCATCAATTTGTTCAAATGCCTAGACGCATTTGATTGCGAAATTCCTAAAACTACTTCTATTTCACAAACACATAAGTCACCATGACTTAAGATGTTTATTATCCTCAGTCTTGTATCATCACCAAGAGCTTTTAACATTTGTATTAATTCCACTGTGTCACCTCTTTTATATAATCATATTCACTTATACTCATATGATATGTTATCAGTAAAGATTTGTAAACTGATTTTCTTAAAATATATCAATTTTTTTTGATTTAATAATTATATTTTGTCCATATTAATAATAAATATTTTTATTAGTTTCAAATAATTTGATATAATAATTAATAATGGAGGTATTAATATGGTAAATTTCGAATTAATCTTTAAATCATTATCTGATCCTATCAGATTACAAATATTAAAAAAACTATACTCTGAGGAAAGTGTCTGTGTTTGCAAGTTAGTAGATATGTTTGATATATCTCAATCAAAACTTTCATATCACTTAAAAATGCTACTTTCTGTAAACCTTATAAGTAAAACTTCCATGGGAAAATGGAATTATTATTCTGTTAACAAAGATAGTTTATCAAGAGTTTTAACTTATGAAGTAATTCAAAAATTATTTTTATAGAAAGATATTAAATCAATTTTTTTTGATATAATAAATATAAAAAAGAATATCCATTATGGATATTCTTTTTTGTATTTTATCTTAAATTCATTTAAACTTTTCTTGTATAACTTAATTATCTGAGCTACTTTAAATTTTTTTAATCTTTTCTTTTACTTTATCTATAATTAAATTAACTTCATCTACCTTAAGAACAATTATACTAAGTCCATATACAATTGCTCCTGCACCTGCAGATAAGGCTAAAGTAAGTCCTTCCTTTATAAATCCATTTCCTAGTATATTTCCTAAAAACTTATATACAAATAATGTAACTATAGACATTATTACAGCTGAAAGTATTGATTTTAACATTACTACCAATATTGATTTTCCTCCAAATTGGCCAATCTTTTTTCTAAGACTAATAAATAGTAATGCTATAGTAATAAGGGCTGATATACTAGTTGCAAAGGCAAGTCCAGCCAACTGCATATTTGTGAACTTTACAAAGAGTATGTTTAATACTATATTTACAAACATGGCAATTATACCATTTATCATAGGTGTTTTTGTATCTTGTAGAGAATAAAATACCTTTCCTAATATATCTCTAAGACCAAATCCTATCATCCCAATAGAGTAAAATACTAAAGCAATTGCTGTCATCTCAGTTGCCCTTGCATCAAACTCACCCCTTTCAAAAAGAAGTTTAACTATAGGATTTGCTAGTATTATTGCACCTACAGATATTGGTATAACCAATAGAGAAACAGTATTGACTGACTTTACTATTGATTTATTAAACTCTTCCTTATTATCTTCTGTTGATAGTTTAGATAGTACAGGATATATTACAGATGAGATTGATACTATAAATATACCCATAACAAATTGATTAAGTTTTGTTGCATAATTTAATGCAGATATACTTCCTGCTACTAAAGTTGATGCTATTGTTCTATCTACTATGGAGTTTATTTGGTTAACGGCAACACCTATTAATACAGGTGCTATTAGCCATATCATCTTTTTCATTTGTTCATCTTTAAAATTGACATAGGGTCTATATCTATATCCTTTTTTCATGGCAAAAGGAAGTTGAAATAAAAATTGAAGTAATAAACCTATAAGCGCACCCCAAGGTAGTAAATTTGAATCTACTTTTGCACTAATTATTATACTTGCAATTATTAAAATATTGTATGGTATTGGCATAAGCCCTGGTATTATAAAATTATCATTTACTTGTAAATAAGCCATCATTATGTAACTCATACCTAAAAATGCCATTCCAAGAGTCATTACTCTCGTAAAGTATATAGCTTGTTTAAAGGTTTCACCTTCGAATCCTACTGCAAATAATTTTACAATTTGTGGAGTAAATATAACCCCTATTATTGAAATTACTATACATATCAATACTACTATATTAAATACATTATTTGTATATTTTTTTGCACCATCTTCTCCCAAATTTGATTTTACATCACAATAAATTGGAATAAATGCAGTTCCTAGTGAAGTACCTATAGCTGTAAATATTACAGCTGGAATATTCATTGCTACTAAGAAAGCATCACTTGTACCCGATGCTCCATAAACTGATGCTAGTGTTAATTCTCTACCAAATCCAAGTATTTTGGCCAACAAAATGGCTATCATAAGACCTAGAGCTGCTTTTGCTACTTTTGACATATATTTTCTCCTATTAATTTATCTTATTTTTTTCTTTTTTCTATAAAATATTACTATTACTATAGCTAGTAATGTCCCCACTATTAATGAATAATTTTTAACCATATAAGCAATTAAAGATAAATTATCTCCAAAAATATAACCTAAAAATATTAGTATAGTATTCCATACGCTTATACCTATAGTTGAGTATAATATGAAAATACTTATATTCATTTTATTTATTCCTGCAGGAATAGATATCACTGTTCTTGCTACAGGAACTACCCTTGCTATCATAACAGATATTTTTCCGTATTTATTCATCCACCACATGGATGATCTAATGGAAGGCTGTGTTTTAGGATATTTTTTCATCATATATTTTAATAGAGGCTTTCCAAAATACAAGCCTATTAAATAATTTGTAATACTGCCAACTATTCCTCCAAAAACTGACACCATAAGAGCTAAAGCAAAGTTAATATTTCCCCTAGCTATCATTATGCCTATAAATGGCAATACTATCTCACTCGGTAGTGGAAAATTTGCATATTCAAGCATAACTACTAAAAATATACTTATTAATCCATATTGCTCAATTAGATTTTCTGCTAATATGTTAAAATCCAAATCTTACCCTCCTAAAATTTATGTAATTTCTCCCCTTATACTAATTTAAATCATTTGAATGAAAGTAATATGAAAAAAAGATTAAGATTTCCTTAAATTAAAGTAAACAAATAAAAAGTGTCTATCTTTTTAGTGAGATAAACACATTTTTAAATTACTTATATATAATTGTACTTTTTCAATAAAACTATCTAATAAATCATATTCTGTTCCTATTAATCATTAACATTTTTTAGATTTTTAATCAAAAGCATTCCCACAGCACCAGTTATGCAAACTGCCGTAATTATCATCCAAGCCACAAATATACCACAGGCATCTATTACATCTCCCATTATCATGGGTCCAAGAGCATACCCTGCACCAGATATCATGGGGAAAATCGAACTTATCCTTCCCCTATGAGATGGGGGTGTATTATTTGCAATAAAGGCTTGAGCATTTGTTGCTATAAGAACCTCACCAATAGTTAAAGCCAATGTGGCAGCAAAAAAAGATATTTTATAATATGCAAAGGCGTATATAATAAAACTCAATCCGTATAACATTCCACCTGCACTCATAATATTCAAAGTTCTGTATTTTTTAGTAAAATAAGTTAATATAGGTGTAAAAGTTATTACTATAAGACCATTAAATCCACCTAAAAAACCATAAAGCCTAGCTCCACCATCATTAAACAATTCACCTAACTGAATAGGTAGTGTAAATACCCATTGACTATATGCAAATTGAAATAACAACATCATTAATGGAAATAAAAAAAGTATGGGTCTTTTTAAAATAACACTTAATGTTGATTTTTCTAAATCTTCTTCTTCAAAGTCTAGTACAACTTCCTTTTGTTTATTTGGTTCTTTTACATAAAATATAATTAATAAAAGTGCAACTACAGTTGTTAGCGCATCACCTATAAAAATCAAAGACAAATAATCTTTGTACAAAAAACCTCCAATTATAGGCCCTATGGAAAATCCTATGTTTACACCCATATATAATAATGAATAAGAACTCTTTCTATTACTTTCATTTGTTAAATCTGCATTTAAAGCATCGTAGGCAGGCATTGAGATAGAATAAAAACAAGAAGATAATATCATAAATTTAGCCGTTGTGATTGAAAGTGGAATTATTCCACAAATTATTAGCATTATAATTCCCATTGTCTGAAATATGGTTATTACTTTTTTTCTTCCTATGGTATCTGTTAATTTTCCTCCCATTATTATACATGGAACTTGACATACGGCCATAAAAGTAACAAATTCCCCAGCTTCTCCTGCACTCATTCCCAATTTCTGTGTTAATATTAAGGACATTAAAGGTTGAACAAATGCACCTAGTGCATTAACTATTTTCCCTAAAAACAATATGTAGATTTCCCTCGGTAGGCCTTTGTAGGTACTTAATAGGTTTTTCATCTTACCACCCACTTATTTTCTAATCTTACTATTAAGTTTAGTTTATACGTGGCTTCCATACAATTATTTTTCTTCAAGTTCCAATACTTTTTTAATACATTTATCATGCTCAAATGTATTAACCCAAGGATTTTCAACAAAATAATCTGGCTTTGTTTTAAACTCTTCGTTACAAGTTCCATCAGATGTTACTCCCATATCTTTGGAAAATCTAAATACATAGCCACTATTAGGCAACATTCCAAGAAGTGGGTCAGAGCCGATTCCATCTCCACCTGTTGTTTCACCTATAAGTGTGGCAAATCCTGATTCTTTTGCAAAGGATGCAAGTATTTCAGATGATGAATAAACGCCTTTATCAACTAATAAATATATACTTCTTTTAAAATTTATAGATTCTTCACTTGGCTCCATTTTTATAGTATTTTTGCAATAATATTTGAAATCTTTCTTAACTTCTGGAGGTAAATTAGTTAAAGGTTTTGTATTTAAATCTTTTACTTCACCAAAATCATTTTCATATTTTAATTTTGATTTTTTTATAAAATTATTTATCAAATCTCCATCTTTCCAAAAACAATATGTTGTTTGTGTATAGGACTTGTTTATTAACTTTGGTAGCAAATAAAACATCCAGTAGCCACTATCTCCTCCACCATTTCCTCTTATATCAATAACCATTGCTTCGTAGTCCTTACATTTATCTAAATATTCATCAATTAATTCAATATCCATATTCATGTTATAATAACTTATCATTTGAGGTATGCGAATATAGCCTATCTTCCCTTCCTCAATATCTTTAACAGATGCATTTTTCACACCTTTTATTTCTCCATTTTTTCCTTCATCTACAACTGCTATTTTTTGATTTTTATCAACATTGTATCTAGCTAAGGCTTTTCTGTTGTTTATTACTGGTAGTTGTACTTTTTTCTGCCAACCTTTGCTCATAGTATAAACCTCTCTAAAAAATTTAAATTGTTTAGAATCTGTAATCATATTAGTATGCCCGTTGTTTAATTCACTGAGCATATCATCTAAAACCATTAAAAACTCATCATCTGTCTCAGTATTTTTTATTTTTTGCAAATATTCTTCTTTTTTACTTAGCCAATCCACATTGTTCAATCTTTTGTTCACTTCTAAAAAAGGATAATTTTCTTTTATTGTATTGTATAAATAATTAAAGTCCTCTATCTTTCTTTCCTCCGTTAATAATATGTCTGTACCTATTTTACTGTTATAGATTAAAAGTCCACTGCCAATTAATATTAAAAATACTATTGCAAACTTTTTTAATCCTTTCACTTTATCCCCCCTATTTTAATTGTTCTTTTATATATAAAAACAATAATATACAATAAAGATTGTAGCATATCCCCTGTTTCATAATCATTAATTTTCCCATATTTAATTTCAAAAAAAATAAGAACTGTTTTAAATTTACTCCTATTTACCCAAACCGAAAGAAAAACATCATTTACACATTCTTCAATAACATTTGTCATCATATAATTTCAAATTTTATTAAGTTTATTATTATTGACCCTTGTAAATATTATATTACTGCACAAAAAAAGTAGCTCATTTTGAACTACTTTATATAAATATTAATCTCTTTCACTTATATCATTTGTAATTAAATATTTTGAAATATACATAGCTTTTATAATTTTTGTCAGCCTAGTATGATTTCCTGTACCTTCCACTGCTTTTATCTTTGCTTTTTCACACTTACTTATAATTGACGTAACTGGAGCTATGGATTTTTCAAGATCTTCCTTTGTATATTTATCTTTAATATTTTCTTCTTCTATTAATGATTTTGATATATATAATGCTTTTATCCTATTTTTAAGAAGTGTATGTTGTGATGTTCCTTCTTCAAATTTGGGATGCATTTTTTCACAGTTTTTTATAGTTGAAGTTACAACATTTAGTGCTTCTTTTAATTCTTCTTTTGTATATTTATCCATATTATTTCACCTCAAATTCCTACATATTTATGCTTACTTATAATATCATAATATATATTGGAATTCATCATACTAATCAAAATAAAACAATTCTTCAAATTTTTTATCAAGCGCTATACATAAAATTAATGCTAACTTTGCAGTAGGATTAAACTGCCCTGTTTCAATAGAGCTAATTGTATTTCTTGAAACACCAACCATTTCTGCAAGTTGACTTTGGGAAAGTTTCTTTTCCCCACGAAATTCTTTTAAACGGTTTTTTAATATTAATTCTTCATTCATGTTTAATTACCTCACTGATACTAAAATAAAGCCTATTAATGAAGCAATAGATACTATTCCAGCAGCTATGGTAGTTACAAGGTATACTTTTTTATGAGTAAATTGATACTTTGGAATTGCTTCAGCAGCTATAAATATCCAAAATAATGAAGATACTGCATAACTTTTCTCTCCCATAAAAGAATTAAATAGCACTATAAAAACAAATACAAGACAAAAAGCAGTAAAACCTATCTTACGGCCTTTATTTTCAACGTATTCTATACCTTCATCTTTGTTTGAATTACGACTTTTCATTAATATCTCTTCTTTTTTATACATCTTTATACCCCTCCTGCTACATTTTATGCCAAGTAAACTTGGTAATTAAATAATAACAGTGCCAAGTTTTATTGTCAACCATTTTTGCAAATAAAACTTGGCATTACTTTTTATCATAAAAAATTACTCTATTATTTTAATTGTTTACAACTTGCAAAAATAAGGTCCCAGCCAACCTCTTTCATGAGTATTTACATAAGTCCATCTAAAGTATTTATCTACTATATATATATCATCCTCTTTATTAAAATCTTTTGCCCTAACTTTATCCCCATCAAAAACCTCAAAAACTTTATTTTCATATTCAGATAAATAATCATAATCATAATCATCAAAGAAAATATAATATCCTCTTTTCCTCAATTCATCAAATGCTTTTCTTGCCTCATCACCTTCTAAACAATCTCTTTTCTCATTAGAAAATACATGCCATAAATAGCTATCCATGCCTATTTCATCTATTCTTTCTCTTTCTGTTAAATGTCCTGCAAATACTTCTATCCATTTATCTTCAATCTCTTCTAAATTATCTAAAGCTTGAAAATTAATATTTTTATAAAACAGTACCATAATTAACCCCCTAAATATAATTAATATTTCCCATTATATAACTATCTCCCACTTAACTAATTAAAAATTTTTACCTAAAATGATATTGAAAAATAAACAAAATACGGGATGTTAAATATAGCAAATAATAATGCTATTTTTTTTATTTGTTTTTCATCTATATATTTGTTTTTATATACTTCTTTTAAAGAAAATCTACCAACAAATAAATAATTCATTATGCCTATTAGCATTATAAGTATTAATAAAAAACTCAAAGAATATATGTTATCAAAAGGATTTGTTGCAATGGCTAATGATTCTTTTATTATAAAATATATTGTTTTATTTAAATTTTCAAATTCATCAATAAACATAGGAATACTCATTATAAGAATAGCAATCAATTGTGATAACCAAGTTGAAAAACATATTTTAACACTGGATAGTTTATAGATATTCTTTATTTCTTTCAAATTCATTTTCATTACTTTTAAAATAATAGCTAATATTATTGAATTAAAAATAAAATTAAATGGCAATACTAACAACCATAAAAGAGGAAATATACCAAAAATTTCAATCAATAAAATCTTTTCTGGTAGAATATGATCTTGTTCATATTCATCTAAGTCTTTAAGTTCTATGCTTGACGGTATATTTAATTTATTCTTTTCTTTATTAAATTCAGTATTTGTCAAAGGTCCATATTTAACTACTTCCTTAGTATCTACTATGTAATATACATTTAAATTAGTCTTTGCAACTATATATCTATTTTCATCATGTCCTACTTTCACTATATACTCATTATCCACATTGTCTTCATCAAGCTCTTTAAATTCTTGTTCACTATCTACTGAATGTATTTGTATCCCATCAAAATCACCTTCTTCAGGATAAATACTTATATCTTCTGCTGAGCTTCGAATTACTCTATATCCATTTATTAGCTCTATTTTATAATCCCCTAGACCTGCACATCCTACCATAATTAAACCCATCAATAAAACACTTATTAATTTCAAAGTCTTTTTTACCATATATTACTCCCCCATCTACAAATTCCTATTATTGTTATAATTGCAAAGCTAGTTAACATAGTGTTGATATTAGAAAAAATTTTAATAACAAAAATCAGGAATATACCTATTGATATACCACTATTTTTCTCATTGCATTATCTAAAATGTAAATGATGTTATCTATAATCGTCAAGCACAAGTCTAGTTTTTTATGTGAAGCATTGATATAATACATGTAGTTACATTTGCATAAGGAGGAGTCAGTGAATGCTTGGATGGATTATAATAATATTTGGCCTATATAAAATTATAGGCGATGCAAATTTTGGGGGAGGTCTTATAATTATAGTATTTGGGATATTTTGTCTTGCAAGAGAAAACGATATAGAAGAAACTAAAAAAGAATCAACTATTGATAGAAGCAAAGATATTCTTGATGAAATTGGTGGCTATAATAATATAGATATTAACTTAAGCAAATATTGCGATGAAGGTCAGTTGATTGTCCTTAAAAATAAAAAAGTCTGTATTGGTTGGAATAATTTTGAAACAAAAAAACTTATAGATTTTAACTCTATTGTTAAGCTAGAAATTAAGGTTAATAATATAACTATAGGAAATACAAATGACGGTTCTAGACGTGAATTCAAAGAAATTATTGAGTCAATAAATGTATATATTCATACAAATGAATCTACAGAAGAACTAGTTTTCAAATATTTAGCCTATGATATTGATGAATCTCAAGAAAACTATAATGAAATATTAAAAGGATTAAAGCGATTTGAAATAATGCTAGAGGATACTTCACATTTAGATTCCTCTGATAGAACAAATAACATAAATATTAATGAAAATTCTGTTCCTAAGCAAATCAAGGAATATAAAGAGTTGTTAGATATGAATGCAATAACTCTAGAAGAATTTGAAATGAAAAAGAAAGAGCTTTTAAATAATTAAAAAATAAGGACTATTGCATAAACAATTAAGAATTGTTCTGCGATAGTCCTTTTTGTTTGCATCAGACTTATATTGCGTACTTATTTTTTATTATAGATATATATCTTTGCTTACCATCGTATTTACTGTTTTCAATACCATATTTTTATATGATAAAAGCACTTAATAAATTTATTTACTAAGTGCTTTTATTATTACAAACTATTAAAATTGTGATTTAAAAAATAGCAGTAAAAAATAACGAATTTACGATTATCAATGTTATCATAATCGTAGATAGTATTTTACCAACCTTTGAGCCAAAATCGTACTTAAATTTATAGACAAAAATTACATTTAAATAGTGTGTACATGAACACATGAAATAATCATAGTATTTACTTTTCATTGTATTAAAATTATTCATTATTTAAAAAACATATTTGTAATTTTAACTTGTGCTGAAAAACTATCAACAGGTTCATGTATAGTAATCGATAATTTTTCACCCTTATCATTCAATAATTCTTCTAAAAAAATATTCTTTGTAAATAAGACATTACCTTCGGCTTCACTTTTGGTATATGAAGCACCAATATTTTTTTTGGAACTATCTATATAATCAACAGTCAAACTTTCCTTACCCTTTTCATAAATATCACGTGATACTTCTACATCATTGTTATAAATATTTTTATAAGTATGTGAATCTGGTTTTATGCCAATGTTTTTTTCAATATCTTCCAATGACATATTGTTTTTAGTAGCCATATTTTTAGCAATATCATTGTATATATTAAGCATATTAGAATCTTTATTATCTACAATATTACATACTTCTTCAGATAAATTTATATCATTTGTTTGCAAAGATATTCTAAATCTATTTGCATCATCAATTCCTTCATATGATAAATTTATTAAATTTGATTCAGTTTTACAACTATAGCTAACCTTATTTACTGTTTTATCCTCATTAGAATTATAATAAATTAATAGGGTCTCATTATCATTGCTATCATTAAAAGCATATATACATGTTCCACTATCTTGTTCATAGTTATATTCTTGTAATGATTCTTTTATGGTTTCAACTTTCACCACATCATTATTTTCTATTTTTTGAACCACATCAAAATATACATCTTTTATAGATTCTATTTTATCTTCTTTTTGCTGTGAGCATCCTATAGTTAATATACATGTAAGTAATGTGAATACTATTATTATCTTCCTCATATTCTTCCACCCCTTTTTAGTAAAATACTAATTCAAAATAACTGTATACATTGCTTTTCATAGTACTTTAATTTTATTTCAATAAACATTATATAACTATTGTTCATTTCCCCCTATTTTACGAATTTCTAGTTATATATCAAAGAGATGAATTATAAACCTAGCTTTAGCTTTTTATTTTCAAAAATTAAACATACGCAAAAAATTATTTCAAACAATGTTATCATAGTAGCAAGTATAACTGGTTTAAAATTAAGACCTACAAGCAATGCTGATATTGGAATAATAACAGATAAAACAAAATATGTTTTGGATTTGTACAACCAACCAAAAGGCATAAGATGAGCACCAAAAATTATTGCCATAACCATTAACATTTTGTCTGGTATGGTAGGATATATCCACATGGGAATAAGTAAGTATACTATTTGATTTACTGAAAATAATACCCCTAAACTTGTCAAAGGATTTTCCTTATTTTGAAAATCCACTTTAATTACTTTTGAAATAGCATATGAAATTGGTAATAATGGTGCTGTACAAATAAATGTAAATAAATTTTTAGTCAAGATGTTCATTGATGACATATGTACAAGTAAAATTGCCCCCCATATAATAACTGAGGCCATAATAATATGAAGCCCTCTCTTTTGCTTTATTGCACAGTCCAACCTTAATTCATCTAAATTCATTTTCTCCTCCTAAATATCTATTTTTTTAATACATAATTTAAAACCACATTTATACTTTTATTCATATTAATTATAGCCTAACATAATAAAAATTTCAGATTTTGATTTTAATGATATTTAATATTCCACTACAAATAACTCTATCCTAGCTTTATAATATTTACTAAGATAGAGTTATTTAAAATTTATTAATATTTCATATTTTACCCTAAATGTATAACCAGCTATGTTATATATGCCTTTTTAAACTTACTCATTCTATCTGGAGCTTAATTTATTTTTATAATCCTTACTTAATTACAATTTTACTATATATATAGTAACACTTTCTAAAACACCATTTTCAAACTATTTGTAATCAATTCAAAAAAGGATAGAAAGATAACTCAATAGTTTCCTCTATCCTTTTATAACAACATTTTTAACTTTACTTTTTTAATAATTTATCATAGCAATAGAATGGTTTTTCTTTTCCTAGAAAACTCATTTCTCCAACAAGATTAAAGCCACATTTTTTAAATAAAGAATTCATTTTTGTATTTATTGAATAAGTATCTGTTTTTAAATATACAACATTATTTTTTAAGGCTAATTCTTCTGCAAAATTCATTAACTTTGTAGCTACTCCCTGCTGTCTATAATTAGGATTAACTGCCATTCTGTGTATTACCATGGCTTTATCTTTAGATTCCCAACTTAAATCTTCGTATTCTATTGGCTCTATATAGTTAACGCAGATAAACCCTTTTATTTGACCATCTTCATCTTGCACATATAAATCTCCACTTTCTACGTCTTCTGTAAAATCTATAGCTTGAGGATAGTTTTCATCCCACTGAGTATTATTGTAAGTTTTCATTTCTTCCACTGTTGATTTTATTATATCCATTATATTATTTACATCATTTAAACTAGCTTTTCTTATCATATTAAATTCTCCCTCTTACCTTTTTTTATCTTTCCAATCTTCTTCTATATTTTTGTTTTCTTCTTCAATTATCAAGTTATATACTTTTATACATTTTTATAGCATTTAGCTTATATCCATTCCAATATAAATTTATTTTTTCATTAGCTACAAATCCCTGCTTTTCCCAAAACCTAAGAACATTTTCTTCATAATCATATACCACATCAATTCTAACACTACTAACCTTCTTAGATTTAAATATTTTTTCCAACTGATTGTATACTCTTCCTCCTATTCCATTTCCCCTATGTTTAGCATCAATCATTAGCAAGGATAAATATACTTCATTTTCGATTTTAAAATCACATACTCCCACTATTTCTCCTGGATTATTTTTTACTATTAAAGAATCAAAACCATGATTTTTCATTTCTTCAATTTCTTTAAGTATAAAGTCTTTCGTCACCCTAGATATGCCCATATGATTTTGTAAAAAAATTTTATTAGAGTTGTATATATTAACTACCACATCAACATAATCGTCTTCCATTTTATGAAATGTGTACTTGTTCATTTCAGTACCCCCAGCACTATTTAGTAATTAGTATTTTACTCTTTTAAACATTGGATGATTTTCTTTAAACTGAACTAAATCCCATAAGTTTCCGTACAAATCTTTAAATACAGCAACAGTTCCATAATCCTGTTCTTTAGGATCTCTAACAAAATCTATGCCTAACTTTATCATTTCATTATAATCACGCCAAAAATCATCAGTTCCTAAGAAGAGAAAAACTCTCCCCCCAGCTTGATTTCCTATAAAATGCTCTTGTTCTTCTTTTGATGCTCTTGCAAGTAAAATTGTCGTACCATTTGAACCAGGTGGAGATACTACGACCCATCTTTTATCTTGCTCCGGTTGGTACGTATCTTCTACTAATGTAAAATGAAGTTTTTTTGTGTAAAATTCTATTGCTTCATCATAATCTTTTACAACTAAAGCAATATGCACTATTGATTGAATCATTTTCTAATCCTCCTTATTAGACTATAAATAACAAATAAATTATTTCTCTAATTATATATTATATTAAAATAATTATTTTTTCAGATTAAGTTAATATTTTAATATAAACTTAATCTTTTCCATTAATTAAAAGAATACAAAGCAAAGTACAGGAAAAAATAAGACTAATTATAATAAAGGAGGTAAATTATTTTGTTTAAACATGATAAAGCATTGTTACATGAAGTAAAAGTAGAAAAACCTAACCCTCAATATGCAGTTCTAATGCAAGAACAATTAGGTGGAGGTAATGGAGAATTAAAAGCTGCTATGCAGTATATGGCTCAAAGTTTTAGAATAAAGGATCCAGAAATCAAAGATTTATTCTTGGATATAGCATCAGAAGAACTTAGCCATATGGAAATGGTAGCCCAAACTATAAATCTACTAAACGGTCATGATGTTGACTATAAAGCAGTTGAATCAGGTGAGGTTGAAACCCATGTATTAACAGGACTATCTCCTGTATTAATAAACTCATCAGGAGCACCATGGACAGCAGATTACGTAACTGTAACAGGTGACTTAGTTGCTGATTTATTATCCAATATAGCATCAGAGCAAAGAGCTAAAGTTGTTTATGAATATCTTTATAGACAAATAGAAGATAAATATGTAAGAGAAACAATAGATTTCTTACTAAACAGAGAGGAAGCCCATAATGCATTATTTAGAGATGCTCTTAACAAAGTTAAAGATACAGGTTCTAATAAGAGTTTTGGGGTAACTGAAGATTCAAAAATATACTTTGATTTATCTACACCAGGACCTAACCACGATAGCAAAATGAATATTACTCCACCATCATTTGAAGATCCAATAAAAAAATAGAAAATTAGTAGAAGAATGTATTTAATTTAATTAAGTAGAACTTCTACATATTAGATATAAAAATTGTATATTTGTAAATTAAAAATAGCAACTACTTTGGTCTCTCCCGAAATAGTTGCTATTTATAATTTAGCTATAGTATTATCTAATCACAATGTATTTCTTTCAGTTATAATTGATTATCGAAATATTTTAGCGAAAATAATTCTATAGCATTTCGTAATCCGATAAAACATAACACATAAGTAAATACACGATTCAAAGTAAGGGTTATGTCAATATTAGAAAATAGCAATATGGTTTCTCCAATAGCTAAAAATACTATCAAGATATAGTTTGAAAAATTCGCTGCATTATTAGCTTTGTTTTGAATTAACTGCCAACGTTCGTCTTTTTTGTAATCAATTTCTTTTTTAGCCTTCCACATATAAAGAAAAATAGTAATTCCAGTACTAAGAATTATAAAAATTGAAATAATAATTTGTCCATTCATTATTTTAATCCTCCTCGTATTCAAAAACTTTATTTATTGAAATATCAAAAACCTTTGCGATTTTAAAAGCTAATTCTAAAGATGGTGTATATTTATACTTCTCAATTGATATAACCGCTTGACGAGAGATACCTACCTTTGCAGCTAAGTCAGCTTGTGTCCAATCACGTTCAGCTCTCAAAACTTTAATTCGATTGTGTATCAAAGTATTACCTCCTTGACAAAATGTAATCTGTTGTTTACATTTTAAATTGTAATCTGTTGTTTACATTTTGTCAACTAAAAGATACTTTTCATCTTAATTAAAAACATACTGTTTATAGCAAACACCACTAATTCAGTTATTACAAAGGCATACCAAATACCATCCATTTTAAATATAGAGCTTAAAAGTAAAACAGTAGGAATAAGGATTAAAGTACTTCTTAAAATAGATATAATCATGCCTTGTTTTGCATTTGATATGGAACTAAAAAATGCAGAAGACACTATATTAATTCCTGCAAATAAATACCCTAAAAAGTATATTTTCATTCCTTGTGATGCTATAATCATAAGTTTCATGTTGTTTTCACTATTAAATATAGCCACTATTTGATTTGTAAAAATATAAACAATTGTATAAATTAAAATCGCGAATATTATAGTAGTTGTCATAGAATATCGCAAAATACGATTTACTAACGTCATATCTCCTCTACCATAATACTCACTAGACAGGGGCTGAATCCCCTGAGATATTCCTGTAAATATGGAAGTAGCAATAAGTGCCACATTTGCTACTATACCATATGCTGCTACACCTGTGTTTCCATCAATTCTTAGTATTATTAAATTAAATGTTATTAAAGATATTGCTGATGTAAGCTCTCCAATAAGTGATGAAAGTCCTAATGTCATAATATGATATATCTTTGAAAATAATATTTTACTTTTTACAAAATGAATGTTTTGATTTTTCTGAGTAAAATGTATTGATAATATACATAAACTTATTATTGGAGAAAGTGATGTTGCAAGTGCTGCTCCAAAAATCCCCATTGAAAAAGGAAACATAAAAACATAATCTAAAATTATATTTGCCAAACTACTAGTAAGCATGGCTATCATTGATAACTTTGGATTATTGTCATTACGAATAAAAGCCAGCAAAATATTGTTACAAATAAAAAATGGTGCAAATAACATTATGGTAGTCAAATAAGTCTTTGTAAGTGAAAGTGTTGCTTCATCTGCACCTAGCAATGTACTTAATTCTTTTGCAAAGAAAGCCCCTAACAATACAAATATAATAGACATTACTCCACCCAAATATAATGACTGAGTAAATGATGTATTATTACTAATATTTTGTTGTTCATTAATTGAATAATCTGTTGCACCACCAATACCTATCATCAGACCAATCCCCTGAATAATACTAAAAACAGGTATTGAAAAATTCAGCGATGCAAGACCTACAGTTCCAAGGGCCTTTGAAACAAACAATGTGTCTGCAAGAATATAACATGAAATACCTATCATTCCCATAACATTTAAACTAACATACTTCATAAATTTAACTTTTAATTTTTCCATTAAATTATGCCTCCTTGAAAATAGTAATAAAAAAAAAGCCACAGGGATATTATTAAAAATATCTCCCAGGCTTTTATCCTTCCGTGTACACAATTGCTGCGCGTTTTCTCTCGGACCAGCCAGCACAAACTGCGGAACCCTAGAAAACTAAAATATAAAATTGAATTATAGTGGAATTCTATCACAATATTAATATTAAATCAAATATATTTTTTAGTATATTAATATTAAGAAAAACTATGAAATTTTTAATTTGCCTCTATTTGTTTTTAAATACTGCTTATTTCCAATAATAAATCTAATAAATATTATTAATGTTATAACTGTTAAAATTGTGCCTATAACAAAGTTCATTTTAATATCAAAACTTGTTATAACACTCACCTTCTCATTTAAACTCCCCTTGAAATAACTTATACTTGTAAAAATTCCCGATAATAAATTATTTACAACATGAACAGTAATTGGAACTAGTAAGTTATTATATTTTACGTATAATAAACAACATGCCACACCAAAGACTATAGCTCCTAATACACCTAAAAACTCATGACCAATACCAAAAATGGAAGATGATATAATTGCAGAAATAATAAAGCTAAATCTCATATTTAATCTTTTAAAAACAATTCTTCTAAAAATTATTTCCTCTAAAAGAGGTGCTATTATTACTATAGAAATCAGGAATATTAACAATTCTTTATTATTAATCGGATTTCCAAAAGTATCATTAACCACCTCTAAGGCTTTATTTTTATCAGTAATTGATACAAATCCTAAACTTAGATTAGAAAGGCCTATGGATAAAAATATCTGAGTTGCTACTACTATTATTATTTCTTTTATACTAGCAACTTTTTTAAAATTATTAAATCTTTCTTTTGCTAATTTTACACCTACTCTACCTGATATTAAAGTAACTAGTAATACTGATAAAGATAAAACAAATGACAATTGTAAATCATTCATTTCTGGTATACCTTTTAAAAATGAATATAATATTACTCCAAATGTAACTAAAAATGTTGTTCCAAGGTAAATCAAAATCATTTGCCAAATTTTAATTTCTTTCATTATTTTCCCCCTATGCCTCTTCCTTTTAAAATAATTTCTTTAAGTTACCCTCACTACATAATTTTACTATAGAGTATATTCTCATTACTACTTTATTAATACATCTTAAGATAATTTATTCTTATAATTTATGTCCAATAATAAAAAGGATAGTATAATAACTTTTAAAATTTAAGTTATCACAACTATCCTTTTATTTGTAACCGTTTACATTTATGGGTCTATCCTACCTTTAGTTTACACTTATAAGTCTATCCTGTTTTTTCAGTTCCAAAATCCTTAACTCTTAATTTATCAAAATAATTATACATAGGTAAACCTAGTAAAGTTACTACTATACTACCAATTGACATTGCTGTATTAAATGAACCTGCAAAAAACAATTGATTTATTAGTACAAATAATCCTCCACACATTGCAATAATAGGTATTAAAGGATACATTGGCACTTTATATGGTCTATGTAAATCCGGATTATTTTTTCTAAGTTTTATTACTCCGTAAAAAGTTAAAACATAGAAAACCCACACAGAAAACATAGCTAAATCTGTAAGTAAATTAAATTGACCTGATATTGAATACACAATTGAAATTGCTACAATAACACCTATTGAACATGCAGGAGTATCTTGTTTGTTAAGTTTTTTTATAAATTTACTTCCTGGTACTAACTCTTTCACACCTAAAGTGTATAAAGGTCTTGAACCAGTTAAAATATATCCATTAGCACATCCAAATAATGATATTAATATACCACATGTAATTAACTTTCCACCTGTTGGCCCTAGAATAACTTCGGCTACTGCAGAAGCTGGAGCGTCATAAGTTGCTAATGCGCTTGCTGGCAATACACAAAGATATGATATGTTTATTATAACATATACTGCCATTACAACAGATAAACCACCAACAATAGCCCTTGGTAAATCTTTACCTGGATTCTTCATTTCACCAGCTATTGCCCCTACGTTTATCCATCCATCATAAGCAAATAATACAGCTATCATAAGTTGTCCCATTATGCTCATAGGAGACAATCCTTCTCCAATCATTGGAGTCATTATAGATGCTGAAGATGGATTTCCTTTAACAAAACCTAATACGATTAATATAACTAAAGGTATTAGTTTGCAAACTGTAGATACTGTTTGTATTATACCACTAGTTTTTGAACCTAAATTATTCATAAATCCTAAAAACACCATTACGCCTATTGTAAAAGGCAAACTTAATGAAGGGTTAGCAAATAAATAAGCAACTTGCTGTCCAAACATTACTGATATAGCTGCTATCATTGCTGGAAAAAACAATAAACTTTGCATCCATCCAGTTAAAAAACCTAATTTTTCCCCATAAATTTCTTCTATGTATACCATCATACCACCTGTTTTAGGTATTGCTGCTGATATTTCAGCTGCCGTTAGACCACCAGCTATTGTAAGTACACCGGCTAATATCCAGGCTAAAATTCCCAGTCCCGGAGCTCCCCCTGTTAAGGTATAAACTGCTTGGGATTTAAAAAATACTCCACCTCCAATAACCGTTCCAATAACTGTTGATAGTGCCGCTGATAGTCCTAGATTTTTTTGTAAATTTTGTTCCATAACTATTCCTCCCTTTTAATTGCAAACAATAATTATAATCACACCATATTCGCCATAGCTATAAAAAACTTTACTTAATTATTGTAGTATAAAAAAACGTTTTCGCAATACTTTTTGAATTAATCAAAATTTTCACATATTTTAAAATCCATACATTTTTGAATAGTTTGTTTTCATATTATCCAAAATAAATAAAAAAATAGTGGTGATAACTTTAATAATTTAAGTTATTACCACTATTTCCACATTTTAAGTAGCTTTTATTTAATTTATACTATTTTTCTAGATTTGAAATTAATTTCTTTTAATTTGTTAAAATGATTATATATAGGTAGACCTAATAAAGTTATCAATACACTTCCAATTGCTAAAGCTCTGTTAGATGAACCAGCAAATAATAATTGATTTAAAATTACAAATAATCCACCACTCATTGCAAGAATAGGTATAAAAGGATACATTGGAACTTTATAAGGTCTATGTAAATTAGGGTTATCTTTTCTAAGTTTTATTACTCCATAAAAAGTTAATACATAGAAAGCCCATACAGAAAACATAGCTAAATCTGTAAGTAAATTAAATTGACCTGATAAAGAATATATTACTGAAAGTACAACTATAACACCTATTGCATATGCAGGAGTATCTTGTTTATTAAGTTTTTTTATAAATTTACTTCCTGGTATTAATTCTTTAACTCCTAAAGTATATAAAGATCTTGAACCAGTTAAAATATATCCGTTAACACAACCAAATAATGATATTAATATACCACAAGTTATTAATTTCCCACCTATTGGCCCTAGAATAACTTCAGCTACTGCAGAAGCTGGAGAGTCAAAAGTTGCTAGTGTATTTGCAGGTAATACACAAAGATAAGCTATATTTATTATAATATATACTGACATTACTGCTGTTAATCCACCAACTATAGCTCTTGGTAAATCTTTTCCTGGGTTTTTCATTTCACCAGCTATAGCCCCTACGTTCATCCACCCATCATAAGCAAATAATACAGCTATCATAAGTTGTCCAACTATTCCCATAGGAGAAACTCCTTCTCCCACCATTGGAGTCATTATGGATGCTGAAGATGGATTTCCTTTTACGAATCCTAATATCATTAGTATAATCAAAGGTATTAATTTACAAATTGTTGATACTGTTTGTATTGTACCACTAGTTTTTGAACCAAGATTGTTCATAAAAGCTAAAAACACTATTACACCTATTGTAAAAGGTAAGCTTAATGAAGGATTTCCAAATAAATAAGCAACTTGTTGTCCAAACATTACTGATAGGGCTGCTATCATTGCTGGGAAAAATAATACACTTTGCATCCACCCAGTTAAAAACCCTAATTTTTCACCATAAATTTCTTCTATGTATACCATCATACCACCTGTTTTAGGTATTGCTGCTGATACTTCGGCTGCTGTTAATCCTCCAGCTATTGTAAGTATTCCTGCCAAAATCCATGATAGAATTCCAAGACCTGGAGCTCCTCCAGTCAAAGTGTATACAGCTTGGGGTTTAAAAAATACTCCTGCTCCTATAACCATACCAATAACTGTTGACAAAGCTGCTGAAAGTCCTAAATTCTTTTGTAAATTTTGTCCCATAATCTTTCCTCCCTTTTCATATGCAAATAATATTAGTTATGATTTTGCGCTTATTTTCATAAATATGAAAAAATCATTACTTGATTATTGTAATACAAAAAAACGTTTTCGCAATACTTTTTAAAATAAATTATAATTTTTATGTATTTAAAAATATTTATTATAGGTAATTTAGTTTTTAACTTAATTATCTAAGATATTTTCTCAGAGAATATATGATTTTCTTTAATTCATTGTTAAATCCATGACAACCTTTTAGTGTTTGTTCTATTTAGAAAAGTCAGTATTTATTTAATTTCATATATTTTCAGAATATTAAAACCTTTTAATTGTAACTGTTGTAAGATTTGTATATTGAATTTTCACCACTTTTACTTTTAAATTTTTATAATCTTATAAATTTTATTAATCAATTTTTTGTTAATTATTTTTCTATCATATGATTTTTCCTTGTAATTTTAAAATTTAAATATATTTATCCCTAAAAAAGTAAAAACAATAATTTATAAAATAAAAAAGCTAGGAAGGAATATATCCCACCTAGACATTTTTATTTTTTCAACTCACTACAAGCTTTTAATATTTTATCTATATTTTCCTTTGTGTAATCAAAATCTCCATCTATAGCTAGTACCCTATCCTCATACAAAATAATACGTTCCTTATTTTCGCCTATAAATAATTTCTTTGCACCCCAATTTTTAAGCTCTTGCGAATTATTATCTTCTTTATATAAACTGTAATCACTTAAGTCATTATAAATACTTTCAAAACCTTTATTTAAAACCCACTGATTATCACTGAAAAAATACTCTATATCCAAGCGTCCTTTTACTAATCGATCAGTATAGTACTTTTTGTCAATAGTATGGTAAACAATTTGCTTCAAATAAATATCTTCAGCAAATATTGTTTTTCTTATATCTAATGAATTATCAATTTCACCTTCAATTTTATCATTTAACTCTGTTAATTTTAAATTTAGGTTGACATTTGGTTCCTTGTCTTTTGATAAAACATTGGCACATATTGTGGTAGTTACCCCTATAATAAATAAAAACAATAAAGTAATTGACCCTACTTTTTCATACTTCATTTTTCTTTTTACTAGCTTTATTGGTATTATATACTCACTTTTACCACCTTGCATACTAACTCTATGTTTAAATAAATAATATATTTCTACAGTACATATTATTAAGAATATTATAATAAATAAATTAGTAAAACATAACATAAAAATTTTCCAGTAGCTTGTTACTGTATAGTAAAAGTCTACTTTGTAATAATAATGAATATTTTGAATAAAAAGTAGATATATTATAACAAATATTGAGCTAAAAGATAATTCGTCTTTCATAAAGGTTTGAAAATACTTTCCATTTGGTTCTTCTTTTTCAAATATTAAGTATTCACTATCTTCACTTTTTACTTCCCATCCATAATTCTTCTTTTGTTTTATATATCTTTCAATAGGATTTATTTTTTTATTTCTTATCATTTCGTCTCTCCCCCCCTAACACGCTTAAAAATTCATTTGAAAATATGTTACTTTTGAGATTGAAATAAATTTATACCTGATAAGAAACAAATTAAAGCAGATGCTCCTATTCTCAGCCAATCCATAGAAAGCCAGAACTCACCACCTAATACCACATCTGGAGATGTATTAAATTCATCTACATAAATACCTAAATTCCAAAATAATTTACATGATATTATTAAACAAATAAGACTAAGTACAAATATGCTGCCATTTATAAATTTACTATTTTTCATTCCTGTTAATCCCCCTTAATAACTTCAAAACTATTTTTTACTCTTATTAAATTTATCCTATCCAAGATATTAAGTATTTAAATTTATCACTATCTTTCTCATTTAGCACTTTAAACTCACCTTTAAGCCCTTTTTCTTTAACACTTAAGTTAAAATGACATAGGGCGATACCCATATCAATTTTGCTCATTTCTATTTTGCCCTCATTGTATATATGGAAATTATCATTTTCCTTTACTATTCTCCAAGGCTGTTTGTTAAGGGCAGATGGTGCTAATCTTACATTCTCCAAAACTTCACCAAAATCCCCTGCTTCTTCATAAGTAAGTGGTGTATCAAAATTATTTTCGAAAAATATTTCATTAAATGCTTTTCTTTTATTTGTATTGCCACCAAATACTTTTGCAATAAAAGTTTTCTTTTCAGCTTCAATACCCACTGGAGATACTATTGGTAAAGCTTCATTACTTTTTAGGTCTATGGCTTTTGCAAATTTACCTTTATTAAAAGTTCCTCCTAACCACACAGTTCCCAAATTTAGAGATGTAGCGTATAATACAACTTTTTCAAATAAGTATCCTAAATCATAAAGCCCCATTTCACTTTTGTCATAAGCTGCAGTCAAATAATAATTTGCACCTTTTATAACTCCATATGTTCCTAATTTTGTCTCTTTATCATTGTCATCTTTTTCAATTAGATTAACTCTTATTGACCCACCAAAAATTCCTTTACTATTATTAATTTCTTTTAAGTAAGTTTCTATTTTTTCTATAATGTCCTTTGATAATTCTACATCTTTGTAAGTTCTTACTGAATGTCTATCTTTTATTATTTCTGTAATTGATTTATTAAAAGTATTGTTCAAATTAAACTACCTCCATTCCTTCAACATTCTAAATTCCTTATAAACAGTATTTCCAATTTTATATTCAAATGAATCTTTTTTATTAAATCCGTATTTTTCATAAAGCTTCATGGCTACATCGTTGTCTATTTCCACACTTGTATATAAATTTTCCTCTTCGTATTTATTATGAAAAAACTCTAAAAACTTTTCTAGAGCTTTTGATCCATAACCTTTATTTTGGTGATTAATATCTATCATAAATCTAGAAAATGACCATCCTTCCAGCTCTTTGTCATAATCATATAGTATAAATCCTACCATTTCCTCATTATTATAAATACCAATAGGATATAACTCTTCTTCATAAAAAGCTTGTACCAAGGATATGGCATTACTTGCAACATAGTCCTTTTGATGGTCTGCCACCTTTAGATTTATACAAGTATTGTAATTTGATTTATCTATTTCTCTAAAATTAATATTCATATATTCCACCTCAAAAACGTTTTAATTTCCATACACTTGTGTTTTTTTAGAGTTTCTAAGTATCATCAATCCTTGTATATAATCACAAGTTACGCTATTTTCCTTACTTCCATTAAATAAATATTCTTTATTATAAAAAGGACTTTTTTCTCTTGAAAGTTCAATAAATTTATCTGATTTAATATTGTTAAAATAAAAATAATTGAAAAAATTCTTTGATGGAAAATTTCCTTCTTTATTTTCATAAATGCATAACAAAGAATAAACTTTATTTTTTACTGGAGATGATTTACTATTTAGTAATGTGCCAAACCTTACTTCTTCCATAGTAAGAAAATCACTATTCATATAATCTTGATATATGTGTTCACTTCCAAATTGTCCAAAGAATTTTTCTCCTTTTTTTAGTGAATATAAAAATGAAAAGTTTCTCATCATTACCTTATCACGCCTATCTTCTCCTCCACCAAGTTGATACAAGTTCTTTATTCCATTTTCAAAATATATAAATTTTTCTCCAAAATATTCTTCACATGATTTTTTATCTTCTTCATAGGCCATTTTTAAATATTTAGCAGACTTTGTATTTTCTTCTTTAAGAAGATAAATCCCTTTTTGAAGAGATTTTGGCACAGTTTTATTTTTATCTATTAAAGTTTTTATACCTTTTACTGCAGCCAATGAGTCATGTTCCACATCAATGCCATAGATGTTTATTTTAGAATCTTCATCTAATTCTAAGTTGTATTTATATAACCATTTATAAAATTCATATTTTTCTTTAGTATAGGCCATTGTACCTTTTAGTTGATTCATAAAAGATTTTAAATAATCTTCATTCCCACTTTGTATATATTCATTTAATAAAAGTACATTACAAAAACCTGCCTCTTCCATTATGTTTTTAACTCCAGCTTTTTTATTTAAGTATGTAAAAAATTCTTTTTTAAATTTATCACTTTTTGCCATAGTGTGAGTTTCACCAGAAAGAAATACCTCATAATTATTTGTATTTATTAAATCAAATGAGTTATTTTCTTTTATGTAACTATTTATTCTTATATTTTTATAAAAAACACTTGTTAATATTACTATTATCACAAGTAGTAGGATCATTAGTATTTTTGTAAATTTCTTCATTGCTATTTCCTCCATTACATTATTTTAAGAAAATAACTTTTATTTACTTCTTATCTTTTTATAGCTATTTATCTTTTCTTTGATTTTATCAAAATATAAAACTATATTTATATATAAACATAAGCTCCAAAATAACAATACTATTACTCCTAAATATACTGGTGTAGGTAAAGGAAATATTGGCATATTTTTTAGAACCAATGTCTTGGTTGTGTCACCATTTATAATATTAATTTTATTATGCAAAATAAAATTACGTTTCAATTCATAAATTATATTTCTTGTTTTATAAGTCTTCTCTGTTAATTGCCCATATTTTACAAATAAATCTTCAGCTTTATCACTATCAATTTCATTTTCTTCTAATATTTTCATTTTATCTAAATCAATAACATATTCTATACTTTCAGTTTTACCAAATGAAATAGCAATTAATTTATTTTTTTCTACACTAAAATTGCAACTTCCTCCTGAAAATGATATTGTATTTTTGTAATTTCCATTTGAATCAAAGATTTGTATATTAAGATTATACCAACCACCTCCAATATAGTAATTTCCGTCCTCATCAACAACTATTTGATCTGCCTCATATAATGGTAGCTGGTTTTGTGATATACCTTGAAGTTTGTCATGTTTAAATTTAAGATTATATACTATCCCCCCAAAGCTACCTATAATAGATAATATAAGTATTATAGGTATTAAAAAATACATTTTCTTCATATACTCCCCCATACTTCATATGACTTATTCTAATTGTAACACATTGAAAAAATGAAATTTCTATTATGCTAATTTATGCTAAAAATTTTTAACACTTCTATAATAAATAAAGTAGTATAATTTTTTTATGAATCAGAATTCCTAATAACTTGTAAGAAAAATTTCTACAATAGGGAATAATGAGATTAAGAGAATTTTAATTAAAATGGAGGAATATGATAGTTATGAAATCACCTGGTATGATATCCATAGTTTTAGGAATAATAATTATTATTTTTACATCAGTAGAATACTATAAAGGAAAAACTGAAAAAATAAATTTTTTTGTAGATTTAGGCAGTGGTATTTTTATTGTAACACTCGGATTATTGCTATTATTTAATATAATCCCTAGCAAATACATATCATTTATTGTTTTTCCAGCAATGATTATATATTTTCTTATTGACCAGAAAATTAAGATTAAGTAAATTAATAATTTATTACAAAAATAAGCCTATATCTTATATTAAGATATAGGCTTATTTTACATCTATTTCACCAATAAACCACAGCTCTCCTTCATAGCATAAATCCTCTTCATAAATTTCTTCTTTATATCCTTTTACTTTCATTGAACTTGGAAAATTTAAATCCCATTCTTTGCAAATATTTCTCTCCTTTAAAAGTGGAATCCATTTTTGATATTTAGTATTTCTATTAAAGAAATTCTTATAGTACTCATCTCCAAAGAATACTATAATCTGCGAATCCCATAGGCTAGGAAGATTTATACAAGCAACAACCCTTGTGGCAATATCTGATTGTAATTTATTATTTATTAAAAACTCAACTCTATCTATAATTAACTGAATGCACTTTCTTCTTAGTGCAACAGGTGTTTTATAAGAATCAATAAATCTTTGGGATGTGGGTATATGTAAATGCCAGTATCCATAGTCTAAATCGATTTTTGGAAATTCTGATGTTAATTCTTTTCCATAACCTTAAATTTACGACTTTTCCCTCGTATCTTTTTTCTATATGATTTATCTGGGTATATATGATACATCATATCTCCTCCTTTATTTATGTCTAAAATTCACTCTAATACTGTTATACAAAATGTTCTATCTATTCTTCAAAGACAACACTTCTTGTATGCAAAGGGGTATAAACATTATTAATGACATAATCATTACAATAACATAAACCACGTCACTTATATCAGTTAAACGACTAACTATATTTAGCACTATAAAAATGAACATCCCCAAGTAACCAATAATTTTTATATACGTCTTCATTATCATATTCCTTTCATTATCACATATTTCTTCACCATATGAATTTCAAGTGTCTCTATAATATATAATACTATAAAAATAATATTTACTTATCAATATTTAACTATTTCATTTGCATAATTATAAATTCCAAGTCCATTATGATTTTTTATTTGGAGTATATATCACAATATAGGTACATAATATTTAATAAGCTACAATTTATTTATTAACAGTGGATATTTATTGAATGTAAAATCCAACCATATATACTATCAATAGGCCTTAGGGTAGTGAGAGTCAATAGCTCATTTTGTTTAGGGCTACTTTCTAAATAAATAAATTGTAGTTTTATATATATAAGGGTGTATCAAAAAATTGATACACCCTTTAGTAATTGTATTTCCACATTCTATTTTATATCTAAGCAAGTGCTGCTTGATCTTCTTCTTCATAACTTTCAAATACTGCTTTATCTAAGTCTCCATTTTGATGAGCAACTATAGCAGTACAAACAGCATCTCCTGTTATATTTACAGCCGTTCTAGTCATATCAAGTATTCTGTCTATACCCATAATTAATGCTATACCTTCCACTGGAAGTCCTACAGAGTTAAACACCATAGAAAGGGTGATTAAACCAACCCCTGGAACTCCTGCTGTACCTATTGATGCCAATGTAGCCGTTGCAATAACAGTTAAATAGTCAACAAATGTTAAATCCACATGGAATGCCTGAGCTACGAATACAACTGCCACACCTTGCATGATTGATGTACCATCCATGTTTATAGTAGCTCCTAGCGGTATAGTAAATGAAGATATCTTCTTATTCACTCCAACTTTTTTCTCTAAAGTATCAATTGACATTGGTATTGTAGCATTTGATGTTGCTGTAGAAAATGCAAATCCCATAACTGGTGCAAATTTCTTTATAAATTTAATCGGATTTAATCCTGTAAATCCTTTAAACATTGACATATAAACAACAAAACATTGTAAACCTAGAGCAAAGAATACACTAAACATATACTTTAACATTGGTACAAAAGCATCAAATCCTATGTTTGCAAATGTTTTAGATATTAAGCAAAAAACACCTATTGGAGCAACCTTCATAACTATCATTGTCATTTCCATCATTACATCATTAAATTGTGCAAAAAACTTAGATACCACATCTGCTTTCTTACCTAATTTTGCAAGTATTATACCAATTAATATGGCAAATAAAATTATTTGAAGCATGTTTCCTTCTGCTAAACCTTGTATAGGGTTTTTAGGTATTATATCTAATAAAGTATCAGCAAAACTTGCAGTTTCTGCTATAGTAGTTTTGGTTTGTTCTATAGCTGATATATCAAGGCCTATTCCTGGGTTAATTACTTTTGCCACAGATAAAGCAACTGTTATAGCAAGGGCCGTCGTTATTAAGTAAAATCCCATAGTTTTAATTCCTACTTTTCCCAAGGTTTTTGTATCACCAATAGCTGATGCTCCACATACTAAAGAGCAAAATACCAAAGGAACAACAAGCATTTGCATTAATCTTAAAAATCCGTTTCCTATTATATAAAATACTCCATCTATTAATATATTGTCTCTAAAAGTACTTGCGGGTACAAAGTAATGTAGAATTATACCAAATACTGCACCTAATATTAATGCTATAAAAATTTTCGTTGTTAAGTTGAATTTTTTCTTTGTAGTCTCCATTTCTGCCTCCATTTTTGATTAGAATTTTCATAGTCATAATATTCACCATTTAATCAATTGCAAGTTTAGATAAACAAAATTCATTTCATTATGACATCTTTCCATTCATTTTCCCTTTATTATGATATTATTCCCGGCATTCCACATATATCCGAGTTTTTTATTAATGTAATTATATCAGAAAATGAATTATTGTAAATATCAATATCTATATTCGGAATATTCAGTTTTATTTAATTATAAAAATAAAAACAGATATTTCACATCTCCACTTTTAACTTTTAAAATATTAGTAAGTAAAAACTTATTTTTCTTCAGCCTATTTTTTTATATCTCTTTCTATGCAAACATTCAATCCGCAACTACATGCAGGATTAAGGTTATATTTGACATGAATCTCACCAAGCATTTCCTTAACAGCTCTAAAATATTCAATATTAGGAGTTTTCATAGATCCATTAACGTGTTTACCAAAGGGCATCCATATGGAAGCTGATGGTATAATTCCTCTTTCGGCAAGATAATTAGCTCCCTCTCTTAAAGTTTCTATAGGTTCTAGCCCTATAATAAAATTTGAAAAAGCTTTATTGGGACCGTATTTTTCCGCAATATATGTAGATTAAATATCTACTCATAATTAATCTCCTTGTTCATTATAAAATGGACAGTTTTCATGAATACACTCCTTATTGTAGTAAGATAAGGTGCATAAGAAATCACTTTTTTCAAGTTCTATACCCATGTATTCTTTAGTCCATTCAATTGCCTCTAAAATTGCATAACGAGAAGTTCTTTTACAGCACCTAACTGCATTTTCTTGTGCTATTTTATTTATGGTTCTTGATACTAGTTTCTGTGGCTTGTACCATGACATACTATTAAGAGGAGAAGATTCAGTAACTATGCTACCATAAATTCCAGCGCCAATGGCTGCACCACAAGTCCCCCAAAAGCCACAAGTACCACCAGGCGCTTGTTTACCTCTTTGCAAAGCAGTTTCAATAGCTGATAATAAATCAATCTTGCCTCCACTGTTTTTAAATGCAGTCAATAAAACACATGGAATAATACTATGATGTTCTGGTCCATGCATATTTACAGATTTTAAATTTTCTATTTGAGAAAACAGTATAGTTGGATTTGTCTCTTTGGAATTAAGTAATAATTCAACAAATTCATTAGTATTAGTGTGGCAATCATCACAAACATAATGGCCTTGGATACAAATAGTTGATGAGATAAAATGTTTATTACAAATTAAACAGGTATGTGTAGCTTCTTTTTCTAGAATAATAATTGATTCTCCACAAATCAAACATCCCGATTTATGAAAGCTTTCTTCCATAATATAATCATCCTTTCTTTAATATAGTTCCTTGTTAAATGACTTTTTTTGTAATAATTAATTTAATTGTAGCAGTAGGAATTATAAAGGTCAAAATGACTTTGCTTTAGTTCCATAATAATTTTAAATTTAACTTGTATTTATAAAAAATTGTTTAGCTCCTAATAGTATTTGGTATATAGTAAGAGATAATAATTCAGTATTTATATATTGAATTTATAAATTCACAATATTAAGGAGAAATAATTATGGCTGGAAACAAAATAATATGTCATTGTAAAAATGTTTCTTATATAGATATAAGAATGGCAATGATAGATGGTGCAAGAACTTTAGAAGAAATCAAAGAAAAAACAGGAGCTGCTACTGGATGTGGTAGATGTGCTGGTGCTATAGAAGAAATATTAGCTTCAGTATGTGGATGTCACAATGTGTCATTAGAAGATGTTGTAAATGCAGTAAACAACGGTTGTGATACAGTTGAAAAAGTTGCAGAATCTACTAAAGCAGGATCTGGTTGTGGAAGATGTAAAGCTTTAGTTCAAAACGTTATAGATATAAAAAGATAGTTTTTAAATTATCTTTATAAATATGAAAAGGAGTTTACTATTATTAATAATGTGGTAAACTTCTTTTTTATTGACAAAATTCTATTTATTTCCACATATTTTATTGTATAATATATTTAAAATTTAAAATAAGGGGGAACAAATGAATAAGTTAAGAAAAATAGTAATTACTTTCTCAATACTTACTTTTACTTTTATTTTTCTGAAAAATACAACAGCTATAGCAGATGCTGATTCACCGAAAGTTGAAAAAGTAGATAACTACGACGACCTTTCCAGTGAATTATCAACTCTTATAGAGGAAAATCAAGTAAAACCATCTTCAAACTCAAAGTATTCCAGCAAACGTTTAATAGTAAAATCAAAAATTGATAATTTAAATCTAGCTGATTTGGGTGCAAAAGACATTATATCAGGCCCTGATAATTTATATTTTTTACAGTTTGATAGTGAAAAGTCAACAAAAGACGCTTTTGAAAAACTTAATTCAAACGTAAATGTAAAATACGTTGAGCCTGATATAGAATTAGAAGTGGAAAGTACAAAAAGCTCAAAGAACATTAATGAATCTACTTTATCAAAAAGCTCATTTAATTCTTGGGGCGTTAAACGTCTTCAAATAGACAAGTATGCTAATTCTTTACCTAACAAGTCAAAGGAAATCACTGTAGGTGTGGTTGACTCTGGAATTGTAAGTCATCCTTTTCTTAAGAATAGGGTTTTATCCAATGGTTGGGATTTTTTAGATAATGATAATACTCCCAATGACCTAAACGGACATGGTACTGCCATGGCCGGTGTGCTTGTAGACTGTACTCAAAATTTGAACGTTAAAATTTTACCAGTAAAAACTTTTAATAGTGATGGTAAAGGTAATACATCTAATATAGCCCTAGGAATAAGATATGCCGTAGACAATGGTGCTGATGTATTAAACTTAAGTTTCGGTGGAGTTCATCATGCTTTTTTACATGATGCAGTAGAATATGCTCTTAAAAAGAATGTCGTTGTAGTAACTTCAGCTGGAAATGATAGTGAAAATGTGTCTTATTCATGCCCAGCAGATATGGATTCTGTAATAGTTACTTCAGCTTCTACTCAATCAGATGAAATAGCTTCTTTTTCCAACTATGGAAATACAGTTGATGTGGCAGCGCCAGGGTATGAAATATTAACTTGTTCTTATAAAGGTGGTTACACTAAAGAAGATGGAACTTCTTTATCAGCTCCTCATATTTCTGCTATCGCTGCGTTAATAAAGCTTGCTAACCCTAATATGACTCCTGCAAAGGTTGAGTCATTAATAATCTCAAGTTCAGAAGATTTCGGACCAAAAGGTTGGGATAAATATTACGGACATGGTATTCCTAATATGAGCAAGGCTTTAGCCTATCAAAAGATAACTTTAAACAAAAGCAGTATTAATTTAACTACTAATAATTCATCATTTAAATTAAGTACTACTTTATATCCTGATCATGTTTTAGATAAAAATATTACCTGGTCTTCAAGTAATGAAAATATAGCAAAAGTAGATAGTAATGGAACAGTAACTGGAATTTCTCCTGGAAAAGCAGTTATTACAGCTAAAACAAGTAATAACTTGACTGCTAAGTGTAGTGTAACTGTGTCTGACTACATAATAAGTTTAAATAAAACTTCACTTAAATTAGACAAGGGAAATACTACTAATTTAAAAGCTACTATAATACCTTCAGATTATGCTAGTAAAAAAATCACTTGGACTTCAAGTAATAAAAATATAGCTACTGTTGATTCAAATGGAAATGTAAAAGCTGTTGGTGCTGGTCAAGCAACTATCACAGCCAAATTAGACAATGACATGGTTGATACATGTAAAGTAAAAGTTTCAGAAAATATTAATAAATTAAAATACAAATCTATTTCTTCTCAAGTTTATACAGGAAGCTATATAAAACCTAGTTTAGGTGACTTATACTCATCAAATGATAAACTTGTAAAAGGTGTAGATTATAAAGTAGATTACAGTAACAATAAATCCATAGGAACTGCTTCTATTAAAATAACAGGCCTTGGTAATTATTATGGTGAACACATTATTAAGTTTAAAATTGTACCTAAAGCAGTTAGTAGTTTTAAGGTAGAAAATTATACTACTTCACAGGTAACTCTTTCTTGTAAACCTGTAAGAGGATCTTACGGTTATGAAGTTTATAGATACAACTTTAAAGAAAAAAAATATGATAAAATCGCCACAGTAAAAGAAAATTCAAAATCTAGTTCTGTTCGTTTTACTGACAAAAACAGAGTTTCAGGAACTATTTATAACTATAAAATTAGAGCAATTAAAAAAGTTAACAATGAATATTATTATAGCCCTTACTCCAAAGCTAGAGTTGTCACAAAATTATATAAACCTACTGTTACTCTAAAATCATCTAAGTCAAATGTTAATATGTCTTGGAAAAAAGTTAACAGAGCAACTAAATACAAAATATATAGAGCAACTTCTAAAAAAGGTAAATATGACTATATAGGTTATTCAAATAAGACTACATATACAGATAAAAAAGTAAGTAAGAAAAAAACATATTATTACAAAGTAAAGGCTGTAAGAACAGATAATAAAAAAGATTATTACAGCGATTACAGCACAATTAAAAGTATAAAAGTCAAATAAAAAATTACTGGGTTTTCCCAGTAATTTTTTTAAAAATATTTATCTATAGTTATTACGCAATTATATAAAGGATCCATTTTCTTAATTTCTTCTATTAAGTCATTTCTAAGTTCTTCTTCCTTATCCTTTGTATTAATATTGTGAGCATCTACTTCAATATCAAATATTAGGTTTATCTTATTTTCTCCTTCAGTAATTCTAAAGTCGTGCATAGATTTTACAGCATCAAATTTTAAAAGTATATTTTGAACTTTTCCTTTAACTGCATTTATCTTATCATCATGAATACACATTGGATCCATATGAATAACTAGGTATATATTTAGCTTTTGCGAAATTTCTCTTTCTGCACTATCTATAATCTCATGTATTGTTATTAAATCAATATTAGAAGGTATTTCTGCATGAATTGATGCCATACATTTTCCCACACCATAATTATGAATTATTAAATCATGAACACCAATTATATTATCATAAGATAAAACTCCTTGCTTAATTCCTTTTACCAATTCCTCATCTGGTGCTTCACCAAGAAGTGGGCTTATTGTCTCTTTAACTAAAGAATAACCTGCATATAATATGGCTACTGAAACAACTAAACCTACATAGCCATCTATTGGTAATGTGGTAAATTTTGCAGCTAAAAATGATATTAACACACAACTAGATGTAAATACATCTCCAAGAGCATCTACTGAAGCTGCTTTTAATGCAGATGAATTTATTTTTTCTCCCACATATTTATTAAATCTACTAAGCCAAAATTTTACTATTAAAGATAAAAGTAATAAAATAAATGGTATCATTTCAAAAGTTATTGGTACTGGGTTCATAATTCTATCTATAGATGTTTTTATAAATTGAACACCTACAAGCATAACCATAAAGGCAACTACTAATGCTGATAAATACTCCATCCTTCCGTGACCAAAGGGATGTTCTTTATCTGCTGGTCTATTTGCCAGCTTAATACCTACCATAGTTATTACAGAAGATGCCATATCTGATAAGTTATTAAAACCATCTGCTGTAATAGAAACACTGCCACTTATAAATCCTACACTTATTTTGACAATGGATAATACTAGGTTGCATATAATTCCAACTATACTTCCCATATATACATAGGCATTTCTAGTTTTTTCATCTTCCGTATTTTCATGATTTATTATGAATTTTTTAGTTAAGTAATCTGAAATCATTTTTCTCTCCTTTTTAACAACACTTCTTTTACATATATTATTCTGCTAATACTATAATAATATATGGTAATGTTTTTTGTCAAAAAATAGAAAATAATTTCATTTATAGTCTATAATGCTTATTTTTCTTCATAATAAGGCTCTATATGAACAATAACTTCTGCACTTTCATTAATTTTTTTTCTTATTCTATTTTCAATATTATGACTTAGTCTATGAGAATACTCCACTGTTATAGCAGGTTCAACCATAACATGCATATCAATATGAATGTTGCTTTCACTTCCCCTACTTCTTATATCATGATAGCTTTTTATATCTTCAAATTCTTTAAGAATTTCTTTTATCTCCTCTTCATCAACTACTGCTTTGTCTACTAAAACATCAATTGTAGATTTAAATATTTCATATGATGCATGGAATATAAAGCAGGCAACTATTAAAGATGCTATAGGGTCAATTATGGCTGGCAAACCTAATTTTACACCTATCAATGTTACTAATACTCCTATAGTTACAAAGATATCACTTTTAGTGTGAAGAGAGTCCGAAACAAGTATATAGCTATTTAGTTTTTTACCTACTCTATATTCATAATTAGATATAAATATATTAATTATTAAAGTAACAATTAAAGCGATTAAACTTTCAGTTGTTATGTCTGGAACAACTGGATTTTTAAATGTATAAATAGCATCTATAACTATTTTTCCACCTAAAAATAAAAGCATGGCACCAATAAAAAGCCCCGATATAACTTCAAACTTATTATGTCCATATGGATGTTCTTTGTCTATTGGCTTTGAGGCTATACTAATTCCTATAAGCCCAACTATGTTAGATGTTCCATCTGATATTGAATGAAAACCATCGGCGGTCATACTAGCACTTTTTATGGCCCTTCCTACTACAATTTTTAGCAGAGCAACTCCAAAATTTGCAATCAATATTACCCATAAAACTTGCTTAACCTTTTTATAATTCGTCTCCATATTTTTTCCTCCTCAATTTAAATAAAAAAATCCATGGAAAGTTTTTAAACTATCCCATGGATTTATGTTCCACTGCCTATTATAAGCCCAGTAATACAGTATCTATTACCTGATTTTTTATATACAATTTAAATATTAATATCTATTGTAGCAACGGCTTTTACCTTAGTCAATATTATCTATATTAAATTTAGGTTAAACAATTTATTCTTCAAATAATATATCAGTTAATTCTTCATCGTACTTTTCCACCAATTCTTCATTGTCATGAATTACTGCTAGTTTCAATTCTTCCAATAATTTTTCTATTTTTCTATATTTAAAATCATCTTTGTCTATCTTAGCACTTTTAATTTTCTTTTCTGCCAACTCTACGGTACTTTTTACTCCTGATGCCAAATCATAATCTAGCCATTCATCTACTTTAAATCTTTCATATAAATTTTCATCTACCAATGCATCTTGTGCCAATTTAATCAATTTGAAATTATCTATAATTTTATTAATTGAACCACCTGTGCTCATTATAGTAGCCTTCACCTCTAGTATTCCATTTAAATCATAATCAAATTGAACTTCTATACTCTCTTCCCCTGCTCTAGCCTTTGGAACTCCCTTAAGTAAAAAGTCACCTATTTTCATATTATCTTCTGCCAGTTCTTCATTTCCTTCATAAACTTCTACCCTTACTTCTTCCTGGTTATCTACTGCAGTATAATATAATTTCTTTTTAGAACAAGGAATGCTACTGTCTATTGGAATTATACAATCAAAAGCTCCATTTATTACTTTTCCATCCCCTATTTTTATTATACTTGTTCCCAGATTATGGCTACATTTATCAGTTATAATAAGATTTTCTTCGCTAGTAATTTGATTACTTTTTATACCAGCTTGAATTGCAGCTCCCATGGCAACAGCTTCGTCTGGATTTATTCCTGATATAATTTTACCCTTAAACTTACTTTCCACCAACTCTTTTACAGCAGGTATTCTGCTAGATCCACCAACTAGTAACACAGTGTCAATATCTTTTGCTTTTAAGTTGGCCGCTTTTAATGCCTCATCAATCTTTTCTGTAGTTCTTTCAACTAAATCTTTTGTTAATTCATTAAATTTCTCTCTTTTTAATTCAATACTTATAGATACAGGTTTATTATCCATAACGGTAATAAAAGGTATGTTTATTGTAGTTGATAGTTGATTTGATAATTCTTTTTTTGCATTTATGGCAGCTTCTTTTACTCTTAATTTTATACTTAACTTATTTTGAACATCTAAATTTTTATATAAATTTTGATTATAAATTCTTTCAAATTCTTTTTCTATGTATTTTTCTATTCTATTATCAAAATCCTTTCCACCAAGTCTGTCATTACCTCTACTTGATTTAACATCTAAGATACCTTCAAACATTTCTAAAATGGATACGTCAAATGTTCCCCCTCCAAGGTCGTAAACAAGGATTTTTTCTTCTTTGTCTGCATTATTAATACCATAAGCCATGGCCGCTGCTGTAGGTTCATTTATAATTCTCTCCACCTTAAGGCCTGCCATTTCACCTGCAAGCTTTGTTACCTTTCTTTGAGAGTTATTAAAATTAGCAGGTACAGTTATAACAGCCTCTTCCACTTCTTCTCCCAAATAATCTTCTGCATATTTTTTTAGCTCTTTTAAAATCAAACTAGATATTTCATGGGGCATATATTCCTTTTCTCCCATGTTAATTTTAGTGTCTGATCCCATAAGTCTTTTTACTTCTGCCACTGTTCTCTCAGGAGATGGTATTAGCTGATTATAAGCTACCTGTCCCACAATAACAGTATTATCTTCTTTCTTTCCAACAACTGATGGAACAATTCTATTTCCAAAACAGTCTGGAATAATTTTCGGTTCATCATTTTCTATGTAAGCTATTTCCGAAGTAGTTGTCCCCAAGTCAATTCCAATTATCTTTCCCATTTCATCTTCTCCTTATCATATCATTTTAAGCAACGGATATGTATGAAGCGTTAGCAAATACATATCGTTGGCGTAATGAGCGTAGCGATTTTTAAGCAACGGATATATCTGCAGCGGTAGCAAAGATATATCGTTGGCGCTATGAGCCTACCTTGCTATAATTACTGAAGCAGGTCTTATGACCTTGCCTCCAAGCATATATCCCTTTTCAATCACTCCAATAATCTCCTTGCTCTCCTTCAAAATATCCTCTTCTACTGCAACGCATTTATGTAATTCTGGATTAAAAAGTTCTCCCATAGATTTAATTTCAACTAAGTTAATTTCACTTATTTCTTTACTAATAATTTTTTTCATTATATCCAAGCTATAGGAAAATTGCTCATTATCCAAATCTGCTATAATCTTTTCAAAACTATCTATTTGGTCTAAAATTAGAATCATTTTCTTATAAATTTTTATCTCATTACTTTTTCTTTCTTCAATTTCTTTTTTTAGTTTAAAATTTTCCTTATTATTCTTATTTAGATCTTCTTTTAAGGACTCAATAGACATTATGCTTTTTTTGCTATTTTTATTAATTATTCTTAAATCACTTTTCATATTCATAATAACTTGAATCAAATCATCCATATTACACTCTTTCTTTACATCTTCACCCTCACTCAACATCTACTCCTCCTTATAAAATTTTCATACTTATTAACTTATTTAATATATATGATTGATACTGAAAATTATTTTATATATACTCTAATTAATTGAGAAATATTAAAATTTAAGGAGGTTTTATTATGACTCTTATGGAAGATTTATTATTAAAAGGTTATATAGATGAAAATCTAGAAGAAAATGTGGAAAATGCCACAGCTGATTATTTAATGAGGTTATTTATTTACTGTGCTAAGGCAGACGAAAAAATATCCCAAAAAGAAAGAGATTATATACTAGATTATTTTGAATCATTTGACATGAACAGTAGTGAGGAAATTTGGCTATTTGCCCAATACGATTATGGAAGATTTCACAACTATAACAAAGAAATAATTATCTCTCTAAAAAACTCCATAGGTAGACTTCTAGATAAGAAAAATCTTGATTTTAAAATTCTTTCTCATCTTATAACTTTATGCTTAATAGACAATGAAGCACTAAACGACTCTCAATCTGAAATAATAAGTGATTTTATAAATGTATTTAGCTTAGATGCTAATTCTTGTGACCAAATCTACGATAAAGTATTAAAAGAAAAAAAGAAAAAAATTAAAGATGATGAAAGTACAGATGACTTGGATGAATGTTATAAAATACTTGGTCTAAGTAAAAATAGCACAAAAGAAGACTTAAAAAAACAATATGCATATCTGACTAAAAGTTATCATCCTGACAAATACAACAAAGAAGAAATGCCGGCAGAAGTTAGAAAAGAATTAGAAGATACATACAAAAAAATAAATTTAGCTTATGATAGATTGAGAGATATTTTTTAATTTTTTAAGGGGGTTATGAATATGATCTTTAAAATCGGGGTTGCAGTAGCTATTCTACTTATAATTTTTATTTCTTACATTTTTTATAATAATAAAGGAAAACATAATAAAACCACTTCTAAAAAATCATCAGATTCTTATTATAAGGATGATTTAGATTCTTTTTCCATATTAAGCAAGGACTCCTTTAAAGATAAAAATATAAAAGAATTTTTAGTAAATGAAGATATTATTTTAGTTGAAGACAAATGTTTTGTTAATTGTAGCCACTTAACAAATATAAAAGTAGAAGAAGGAAATAGTAATTACTGCTCTAAGCTAGGAGTACTTTTCTCAAGTAGCATGAACACAATCATATGTTATCCACCTTCAAAACAAACATCTACTTATTTTATACCTCAAGGTGTACAAAATATAAATACACATGCTTTTTTCAATAATAAATTTATAAAATACGTAATAATTCCCACAAGCATGGAGTATATAGATGAAAATTCTTTTGTTAATTGTAAAAATTTAAATCAAATAGTAATTCCAGAAAGTGTTACTAATATTCATCCTAGAGCTTTTAATCTTTGTCCTAGGCTTACTATTCGCTGTTACAAAAATTCCATTGCAGAAGATTATTGCAAAAAATACTATATTCCTTGTGAGCATTTAAGCACTTAATATAATTTATATGCTAAGTTTCATAATAGAATAAGGAGAATTAATATGAAGAATATATTTATAACAGGGGATATAAGAATTGGCAAAAGTACTGTAATAAAAAAAGTTTTAGACTTATTGAAAGAGAATTATGAAAATAATATAAAAGTTGGTGGTTACAAGTGTTGCAGAAATATAATTATTGAAAATCACCTTACCAAATATGAATTTTTTTTAGTCTCTCTTAGAGACTTATCTTCTTATAAAATAATCGAAAATAGAGTAATTAATAACAGTGATAATGTTGAAATTTTTACTGGAAATTTTAATTTATACTCAGAAAAACTTAATGATGATTTAAAAAATTGTCATCTTATAATACTTGATGAAATCGGATGTGCTGAAAGCAATTCATATGAATTTATAGATTCCTTAAATAAAGTTTTAGATAGTGATAAAGCTGTTTTAGGTGTATTAAAGAAAAAGAATTGTTCTTTAATAAATGATATAAAAAAAAGAGACGATTTACTTTTACTTGAAATAGATGAAAACAACAGAGATTTAATATATAAAGATATATATAAGTCAATATTAGATCTACTTTGATTTAAGCTTAATATTTTCTAAGTTGCTCAAATATTAGTATCATGAATATTCATTATGAAAAGTTTAGATAAAAATAAAAAACTATTTTGGATATATTTGTCTATGGCAAAATTCAAAATAGTTTTTTTAATGCTCCTTATTCTTCATCTAAAAATTCAAATAAATCTTCAACATGTGCATTAAATACTTTTGCAATATCCATTGCTAGTTTCAAAGAAGGATTATATCTACCATTTTCCAAATGAACTATAGTCTCACGCCTTACACATACTAACTTTGCCAATTCATTTTGTTTAATAAGGTATTTTTCTCTGTATTCTTTTATATTTGTTTTTAAAATAGACAATTAGTAGTATATCCCCTTTCTTTCAGTTAGTTCATCATTTATACCCTCAAATTTAGAATGGAAAAAGAAAAGTACCATAGAAGATACTATCCCAAGAAGTAATAAAATTGTTGAAATATCAGTACTTATATAAACATCGATTATAAAAACAATTAAAATAAATAATAGATAGAATGAATCTAATATAAGCATGGATTTTTTTGTATAATCACTTGTTCCTAACAACTTAAACATTTTTAAATTCCCCCTTAGTGTGATATATTTATAACTTATAAACGCCTATATACAAGTAAAATTCATTGACTCTTTTTTTAATTTATACTACAAAAAAAGAACTCTAAATATATTCAGAGTTCTTTTTTATATTTTTATGATCTACATTCAAATGTACCGCAAGCTGCATTTGCTGCAATTATTTGAACATCCTCTGCATTACAGTCTCCATTCTCATTATATACACAGTTACTTGCACTGCATCTAATTGTTTCTGGCACAGTTTTTTTATTATCATGAAGACTGGATAAATTATCGTGAACATGTGCACCTTCTTCTACAAAAGTATTACAATTTGTTTCTTGAACAGTTTTGGCAGTAATGCCTTTTACGTTAATTACCCCTGCCATGCAATCACAGCTTTTATTATGAACACAGTTAGTAGCTTTACAAGTTACACTAGTACTTTTCATATGATACCTCCTACATTTTTTCATTCTTATTATGTGCTAAATGCAAGTAAATAATTATTTATTTGACAACTTTTAAGATTATTAAAATGTAGGTAATTTATATTTTATTTATTCTCCTAATTTTACAAATTTATATCCTTTTTCTCTCAATATTATAAGAGCTTCTTTTAGCCCTTCGTATGTATTTCCATTTGGTTGATTAAAATGAGAAATTATAATGTCTCCAGCCTTTGCTTTACTAACTTCATTTATCACTTCTTCTTTTGAAAAAGTTGCCCCACCATCACCATTTATACTAAACCCAGCTATTTTATATCCAAGTTCATCTGCAATTTTTATGGCAACTTCATCATAATAAGCCGTACCAGATCTAAAGTATTTAGGTTTTTTACCTGTCAATTTATATATTGCGTCATTATTTAATTTTATCTCATTTATAACATCTTCCACATTTGATGTTCCTTCTATATTATAAACAGATTTCTTATTTACTGATAAAGGTTTATGACTATATCCATGATTCTCAATTTCAAAATTATTATTTTTAGATAAATTCATAAAAATATCTTTGTTAGCTTCTATCCATCTATAATTTATAAATAATGTGGCAGGAATATTTTCTTTTACTAAAAAATCTATCAATTCTTTATCATATTTGCTCCCATGTTCTCCTCCACAGGCATCTAGTGTTAATGCTATTTCTTTATTTTTATCATCTATATGACTTACTACTCCATTTAAATGCTCTCCCCATTCTTTTGGCTCTACATTTTCATAAGTTTTAACAATACTTTTTATCTTAGCTTCTTCATTTTTATCTTTTGTATCCTTTTCAACTTGAGATGTATCTGCTTTAATATTGTTTTCCTGTATAGTTTCCTCCTTTACATCTGACTTCTTACCACACCCTGTTGTACTTATTACAACACATAAAATAATAAATATAATTTTTTTCAATTTATATCCCTCCAGTTCATAACTTTTATTATATTTTCCACCAATAATAATTATACTTTAATACTTCAATAAAATGTAAAAAAATCCCTCCTCTTTATAATGAGGAAGGATTGTTCTATGAAAACTTTCTATAAAGAAGTCATGCTTTTTACATATGTGCTGCTAGCAGTTATATATAGTCCTGATTTCAACTTATACATATAATAATTATCCACTTTAACTTTTTTCATTACTGTAAAAGCTTCACCTTTTTTTACAGTTCCAGCTACTGCTCCATCGTCCCATGATGGACAATTTCTAACGTTTAACTCATTAACAATAACTTTTACATATTTTACATTTGTAGGAACTTCCACATCTTTTTCTGTACAAACAAATTCTTCATCTGGTTTTACATAAGTCACATCAAAAGTTTTACATATACCTTTACAAGTTGCCTCTGCATCTTTCTCTTGGAATTTGGGGTCTAACATATACTTGGCTTCTGTCATATTATCCATAAATCCTGATTCAGTTAAAATAGCAGGCATTTTTGTATTTCTAAGAACATAAAGACTAAAACCTGAAATATCTGTATCAGTTCTTACTCCATAATTTATACAATCATGGTCTTTATGCAATTTCCACAATTCTTCTTGTACATTTTTTGCTAGTACTTTTGTTTTAGCTTGTGAGCTGTAATGAATTATTGTTACTAGGCCCTTAGCCTTAATTTGCCACTTTTCACCTATTGAATTATAATGTTTGCTTACATAGGCATCTGCATTAGCTGTATTTGCACGGCTAACTCTTGTTTGCAGTGATGTATCCACATCAGTTGGAGCAACTAAAAGAACATCGAAACCACATCTTTTTAGTGCTTTCTCCAAATATTTTACTACAGCTCTATTAAATTCATTTTCTTTAATTACTTCACCTTTTTTTCTTACTAGTTTACCATTAACATATAAATCTTCTTTTAATGGTGGCGTTCTTTTGCCTGCTGTTTCCATTCCATGACCATCATCAAGGGCAATTAAATATTTTTTTGCCATATAAACACCTCCTACAATTAATATATAAAGTAATGACAAATTTTGACACTAATTTTATCTTAAAACAACTTCTTATTAAAAATATCTTAGCCATTAATATTTATACATGCCAGTTAAATTATATTTTGAAATTTATATATATTTCCTTTATAATAAAATATATTAGAAATTTATGACAACTGGAGGATTTATGACAAAAGAAACTCACTCAAAGGGTGGTTATATTGTAGGACTATTATTACTTCCTTACATACATAACACCTTCCTTGTGGGATATAACTTATCTTATCGTATAGTTCTCTTATTTATATATGCTTATTTTACACATTTCGGAGCATTACTTAGCGATATAGATATGAGAGGATCATATATTAGTAAGAGGTTTCCCATTATATATAAAATTTTCGGAAAAAGATTTAGACATAGAAGTTTCACTCATAGTTTAATTTTTCTAGGTCTAATAGCATTTATTGGAGAAATAGTTATAGTTTCAAGTAATGATAATATTGTATTTACTTGTATTTTCAGCGGAATTTTGGCTGGAGTAATTTCACATATTTGTTTAGATTTAATCACAAAGGAAGGAGTAGAGCTTTTTTATCCTGTGGGAATTAATTTTTCAATTTTACCAATAAAAACTAGTTCAAGAACTGAAAAAAACATTAGCAAAGCATTTAGTCTTTTAGTAGTATTTCTTATTGGATATAGGTTTTACTTAATAACATTGTAATACTTAATTTAATAAATTTAAAATAGGGTGTATCAAAAAAGATACACCCTAGCATACCTAGGTATATATTCGAAATTATTTTTATCTAATATTATAATTTAATCACTTTATTATAAGATTAATCCCATAAGAACGATGTCAAAATATTCTCCATCTATATATGTTTCATTTTTTTGTATACCTTCTTGTTCAAATCCACAATTTTTATATAGTTGTATAGCTCTTGGATTATCTTTTCTTACAGATAAACTTATTCTAGTAGTTATACCGTTTGACTTACACCAATCTATTAACTCATCCATCATTATTTTTCCAAGTCCTAAGTTACAGTATTCTTCTTTGATAACTATACCTAATTCACCTACATGTTTACCTTTTTTCTTTTGGTTAGAAGATATAGTCCCTATCGCAATTATTTTATCATCTATTATAGCAAGAATCATAGTATTGTTGTCTGATTCATTTACTGATTTGATTGCGTTTTCTTGCTGCTCAAGACTTACTTTGTATTCCCCTGCCCCAAAAGATAAGTATGTAGTTTCTCCACCTACTATATTATAAAATTCTATTATTTCTTTAGCATCACTTTCTTTTGGACTTCTTAGTACAACACTTAGATTGTTTTTTGTTAAAACCGTTTTCACGATACATCCCACCCTGTCTTTTTAAGTTTAATATTAATATTTAATTTATTATATACTATAAATAATATAACACAGAGTAATATAAATCAACATATAGTGACACAAATTTCCATTCAACAACCTTATATATAATCTTTATCATCTAATCCTTAGAAAGTTTACAATCTTTATTTATATAACTATTTATTAAATTTACTATTATATTTAAACCTTTTTTTAGTTCTTCTTCACTATGTGGCGCTGTTATACATAATCTTATACAAGACAATTTATCTTCATTACCAACCACAAATCTTTCACTACAATATACTTGTACTCCTTTTTCTTTGCAAAGTACTTCAAAATCACTGGAATTAAAATTATTAGGTAGCTTCAACCATATTAAATTACCACCCTTATTGTAATTACAATTAGATTTTTTCAAAATATCTTCAGCTATTTTCATTCGATTTTTTATAACTTCTTTTCTTTCATTTATTATTGATTTATAAACTTGATTATTAATAATACTGCACAAAGCTTCAATTTGCAAATTTGATACCATAACATTTATATTATATAAAGCAAGCTGAATTTCTTTTTTATATCTTTGTGGTGTAATTATCATACCAACTCTCAAGCCTGGGCAAATAATCTTTGACATACTTGCTATATGAATAGTGTTATCACTTATTTCATATAAGGTTTTTGGAAGATTGTCTAAAAGTAATCTATGAATTCCATCTTCTATAATCAGTAAATTATGTTTTTGTGATATTTTTCCTATTTCTTCTCTTCTTTTTTCACTCATTGTTTTAGTAGTAGGATTGTGAATATCATTAATTAAATATATACCTGTAAGTTTTTCATTTTTACAAATGATATTTAAAGACTTAGGACTCATTCCTTCCTCATCTGATCCAATGGGAATTAATTTAATTTTGCACATATTTGCACTAGTTTTAAGTCCTACATATATTAATGGATCCACACCAATTTTATCTCCACTATTAAACAGCGATAGTAATATGGCGCATAAGGCGTTTTGACCACCAGCAGTAAAAAGTATATCCTCTTCATTGCAAGGTAGTTTATATTCTTTCTTTAAAAATTTGCACACCAATCTCTTTTGACAATATGAACCATTTACTTCTTTGTATTCAAACAACTTATATGCATCAGGTCTATTCATTATTTCTTGTATAGTTTTAACAACATACTCATTTTGCTCATATGTAGGATGGGCGGCACCGAGCTCTATTAAACTTCCTCTTTCTAAGGTTTCCATCATGGTGTTTTTTATATGAACATCAGAAGATACAAAAGTTCCTTTTCCTATGGTTGCACAAATAAGACCTTTTTCTTCACATAGTTTAAATGCTCTAGTAACTGTACTTAAATTTATATCTAAAAAGTCTGCCAATTCTCTTTGAGGTGGCAACTTTGTTCCAGGAATTAATTTACCCTTTTCTATATCTTCTTCTAAAAGTTTTGCCAAACCTTTACTAATAGGTCCTTTTATATTTTTAAAATTTGGTTTCCAGCTCATTGGGTAGTTTTCAAAGGAATTTACAGGCATTTTCTCGCTCCTTTATAATATTGTATTGCATACAATTATAATATTGATTGCAAAAATTATCAATGTTACAATTTTTTTAAGATAATATTTTAGGGGGTTTTAATATGAATAAAATTAAAATTAAGCAAGTAGATGCTTTTACTTCTATTCCTTTTGGCGGTAATCCAGCTGGTGTTGTGACAGATGCCAATAGTATTGATGATTTTATAAAACAAAAAGTTGCAAAAGAAATGAATCTTTCAGAAACTGCCTTTGTTTCTTCTTCAGACAAAGCAGATTTTAAAGTTCAGTTTTTCACTCCAAAATTTGAAGTAGATTTATGCGGTCACGCTACTATTGCAACTTTTGATACTTTATATAAAGAAAATAAGCTGGATTTAAGTAAAGATAAATTTTATCAAGAAACTAAAGCAGGAGTTTTGCCAGTGGAAATTAGAAATATGGATGATAAAAAAATCTTTATGATGACTCAAGTAAATCCAAAGTTTATAAATTTAGATCATTTAAGAGAAGAAATTGCACAGTCATTAAATATTAATAGTGAAGATTTATTGCCTTATCCAGTGGAAAGTGTTAGTACTGGCCTTTGGTGGCTTGTATTTGGTGTGAAAGACTTAGAAATATTAAAAAATATTACTCCAAATTTGGACAAAATATATAATTTAAGTGAAGAAAATAATTTTGTTGGTATTTCTCTATTCACTATGGAAACTTTTAATGACGACTGTACATATCATGTAAGATCTATAGCTCCTTATTGTGGTGTATCAGAAGATCCAGTATGCGGTACTGGCAATGGTAGTGTATCATCTTATATTGTTCATCATAAATTAATAAATGAAAATCAATCATCTTTAGTAGGAGAGCAGGGTCATTTTGTTGAAAGACCTGGCAAAGTTTATGTGGAAATAAAAAGTGACAGTGATGAAATTATAGATATAAAAATTGGCGGTGAAGCAAAAACTATTTTAGAAGGTGAAATGTTATACTAATATAAAAGGATAGTTATTTATAATAAATAACTATCCTTTTATATTTAATAAACTTAATTAGCTACTTCGTCTGTCACTTCTTTATTATCACTACAAAGAAGTTTTTTATAAGTACTGTCTATTCCTATGGCCCCAAATGGTGCAGTTATAATTATGGCAAGAACTGCCACAGTTAAAACTATGTTCCCACAAGTAAGACCCATAGCTAATGGCATACCTCCAATAGCTGCTTGTACTGTAGCCTTTGGTGTATAAGCTATCATACAGAATAATCTTTCCTTCTTAGAAAGCTTTGTTTTTATTAGACAAACAAAAACTCCAATCATTCTAATCATTAAGGCAAATAATATTACTATTACTACTGGTATTCCAGCTGTAATTGCATATTTTACATTTACAGTTGCTCCAACTAAAACAAACAATACTATTTCTGCAGCTAGCCATAACTTGTTGTATTTATTTGATAATCTCACTGCTAGCACTTCATATTTTGCTTTAATTAATATTCCCATACTCATAATTGCAAGTAATCCTGACATAGGAATTACATTTTCCAAGCTATTTTGTAATTCTATCAATAAGAAAGAAACACTAAGTATTATTATTACTTTTATAGAATCTCTAAAATGAACTTTCTTAAATATTTTTATTAATACAGTTGCCATAAGTACACCAACTAAGATTCCCATTACTATAGAAATTGGTATTTGTGCAAAACTTGATAAAGACATGTCTCCACCCTTTGCCAAATCTGTAAAAGCAGTAAATAATACTATTACAAAAATATCATCAACTGATGCTCCAGCCATAATTAATTGTGGAATACTATTTTCTCTTCCTATTTTTTGTTCTATCAGATTAATCATTCTAGGAACAATAATAGCTGGAGATACGGCTGCAACCACAGCTCCCATAATTGCCGCTTCTAATACTGTTACTCCTAGTAATTTGGGTGCAATCAAAACAACTGCCAAAATTTCAAAACATGCAGGCACAAAACACATTAGTACAGCAGGGCGGCCTACTTTTTTCAAATCTTTCACATCTAGTGATAGTCCTGCTCTAGTTAAAATAATTACAAGAGCCAATTGTCTAAGGTCTGGTGAAATACTTAATATTTTATCATCCAATAAATTAAATGCATAAGGACTTATTAAAATCCCTGTAAAAATCATTCCCATTAAGCTGGGCAATTTTAACTTATTAAATATACTTCCCATTAATAAGCCAAGTAAAAAAATAATTGCTAAACTTGTTAACATCTCTACCTCCTATTTTTTGCATAAAAAAAGCTGATAAACTCCGTGACAAAATAATCACAGAAGTCATCAGCATAAATGCGGTTTAAGTGTAAACTTTGGGAGAACTTCATTCCCATGTTTTTATTTTAACATAATTTGCATCTTAATTCAATTAATATTATCCTCAATATTATTTAATTTTTCTTAATTGAAGTTGTATTAATCTCTTTCACTTTTAATCCATTTTAAAGCATTTCTCAATTTTATAGGATTTCCATACATTAATGTAGCCATTCTATATATCTTTGCTCCACCCATTCCTACTAGTACTGTTGATACTATTAATATTAGAGCAGATATTATGAATTCAGCTGATGTAACAGCTCCTGTTGCAACCCTTACTATCATTGTCATTGGAGATGCAAATGGTATATATGAACAAACCTTTAATACTATACTATCTCCGTTAGTTAATCCAAATATACTTATGAAAAATACTATAACAAATATCATTGTAATAGGACCAACGCTTGTTCCTATGTCTTCTGTCTTTGATACTAAAGCTCCTAATGCACCATATATAAATGAATAGAATAAGTATCCTAATATTCCAAATATAGCAAATGTAGCTAATAATTCTGAAGGAATTTTAAATACATTATCTAACATTCCATTCCATACTTCACTATTTGCCTTATATGCAATAAATGTTGATGACATTATTATTCCAACTTGTGCTATACTTGCTATTGCACCTGCAATAACCTTACCAAAGATTAAATTATTTGTATTTGTACTAGTAACTAGGACTTCTATTGCTCTATTACTTTTTTCTGCAGTTATTCCCATAGCAATTAATTGACCATACATTATAATCATCATATATATAATGAAAATTAATATATATGCGTAGAAATAATTATTTGCACTATCTTTTCCTAATATTTCAACATTAGAAACTATTTGAGTGTTATAAATTTTATCTACCTTTTTGAAATCCATTCCTTTACTAGTAATTTCTTTTTCTCTATATATGTTTTTCAAAACTTCATCAAATATGCTTTTGTTTTCATCATCAAATTTAGTATTTTGAACAACATAGTCATATTTAGTTAAGCTGTCTATATTGAAACCTGCTTCTACATCTTCATTTTCAACTAACTTATTTAATTCACTTTGATTTTTTACAACTTTCCAATTTGAGTTTGGAAAATAAGCATTTAATATTTCTTTATTAGGTATAGTATTATTTTCATCATATATTGCAAAATCAGTTTTATCCTCTTCTGCAACTTCTTCTACCTTAGTTTCATTTTCACCTGCCGTTGGCAATATTGATGACATATCTATAAAGTTAGGTATAGATAATCCAACTATCATCACTAAAGCAATTATTGCAGTGCTTATTATAAAAGATTTCTTTTTAAAATAATTACTAAGCTCAAATTTTAGTACAGTAAGAAATTGTTTCATTATTCCTCACCTACTTTCTTTACAAATATATCTGTTAAATCTGGTTCATATGTAGAAAACTTCTCTATATCTATATTTTCTTTTAATATTTTTTCTAAAAATTGATTTTTTGTTGCATCATTATGTAACTCTAATACTAAATAATCTTTTTTAACTTCATTTACAATTACCAAATCATTAAACTTCTCTTGGCATATAGATTTTAAATCATTTATTTTTAAGTTATTTGCACTTAATATTAACCTATTATTACCAAATTCTCTTTTTATGTCTTTAAGATTTCCACTTAAAACAATCTCGCCCTTATTTATTATAACTATATCTTCACAAAATTCTTCAACGTAACTCATTTGATGGCTAGAGAATATAACTAGTTTATTTTGGCTTATTAATTCTCTTACAGTATCTTTAAGTATTTGCGCATTAACTGGGTCTAGCCCACTAAAAGGTTCATCAAGTATAACTATTTCTGGATCACAAACTAAAGTTTGCCCTAATTGTACCTTTTGCTGATTCCCTTTTGACAAACTATCTAGTGTTCTATTTGCATATTCTTCTATGCCTAACTTTTTAAGCCATATCTTTGTACTTTCTTTTGCATTTTTTGCTGTCATTCCTCTTAACTGAGCTAAATAAACTATCTGCTCTGTAACTTTCTTCTTAGGATATAAACCTCTTTCTTCTGGTAAATATCCAATTTGATAGTTTCTTGGTTCAAATTTTTTTCCATCTATTAATATTTCACCTGAGTTAGCTTTAAAAACATCCATTAATATACGAATTGTTGTAGTTTTTCCTGCTCCATTTCTTCCTAACAACCCAAGTGCCTTTCCACTTTCAACTGAAAATGATATTCCATGCAGTACTTCATTTTCAGAAAAACTTTTTCTTATCTTCCTTACCTCTAGCCTCATATATTCCCCCCTTAAAATAATCGTCTACTAAATAATATATTAAAATCATTTTTGTTTCAAGTTAAGTTTCCTTAAGAAACAATATATGATAGATAGAATTTTTATAATTTAAAGATACACTTGTGGCTACATTTACTATTAGAGATTAATTCATTGATCTAACTTAAAACAAGGCATTGAACTTTTAATTAATAAAATTATTTTGCTATTTGAAAATAAATGAATACTATGTATAATGTAATCAAAGTTCGCAATTGTTATATAATGCGAAATAAGTATTAAAAATAAAGTGTTCACGAAAAAATCTGTTTTAGTGGATATTAAAACATGGCTAGGAATGATACATATCAATGTACCCAACCTAGCCATTTTATTTTATGTTTTTGATAAAGAATATCATAATTAATGTTTTTTATTACTTTTATATGAATTCGTAAATCGTCTAGGATCAAAATATAAGAAATATAAACCTACTAATACAATAAAAATACTTAATAACTTATCATCTGATCCAAATAAAAATAATAAACCGAAAGCAACAAAGAATATCCCAAAATATGTTAAAAAACTATTAATTTTCTTTAACTTTTCTTGACTCATTGTTTCCCAACAAGTAGGACTGCAATAATTCACTTTTTTTGTTTTTGCATATTCTTCTCTTTCTTTATTAAACTTTTCTTCTGTTTTTCTTTTTTGCTCTTCCTTTACTTGTTTAAAACCATCTTTGTAAAGATTCTTCACATCACTAAATTCTTTTTTTATTTCATCTTTACTTTTATGCATCAGAAACCCCCATATATATACATATTTGTATAAATTGTATCAAAAAAATATGAAAAGTACAAATGTAATGAACTATTTGATTAAAAATTCCATTATATTATTGCTCATTGAGATTTGATATAGTGGAAAATAATTCGTAAATTTAATATGATACAAATTAATATGTTAAGGTTAAAGAATAAATTCACTGCACTAATCTTGACACACTATTACTTATTTACAATTCTCTTATACCCTCTATATGTTCCATAGAAATATACACCATAAACAGCACATATAATACATATTGAAATTATATTGTTGCCTAAAGTATCGTAATCTCCAATTATTTTTACCACATCATTTGCTACCTTTATTCCGAATATACTATGAACTAAAGCTAGAAGTATAGGTATAGCAAAGTATAATAAAACTTGTACAAATATGGATCTGTTTATCATGTTTGAACTTACACCTAGCTTTCTTAATATTTCATATCTACCGACACTTTCTATTGCTCCTGACAATTGACTAAGTCCAAGAACTGCCGCACTGGCTATTAAGAAAATTATCCCTATATATAATCCAACGTATAAATACATACTAGATGAAGCCATATTTCCCTCTAATGCTATAATTCTAGTCATTGCACTTATCTTTACTTTATCATTTTCTTTATATTTTTTGCCTTCAGCCATGCCTTTTTCAAGATTTTTCACTGCTTTATTTTCTGTATCCTTCTTATCACCAATATAATTTAAACTTAAGCACTTTTTAAGTAAACTATATTTACGAATATTTTCATCTTTAACTACTAGTGTTGCAAAATTACCACTAACTAGAGTATCTTCTATTGAATTAAATCCATATTGACTATTAACTTCAAAATCCTCTTGTCCAATTTTCATAGTCTTATTTTTGCTCACATATTCTTTAACTGAGGGCTCTATTGTAGACATATCAGTAAAAATAAATACTTCTTTGTCTTTTAAAGTTATTGTCTCTTTATTTTGCATTTTCATTAATTTATTATAATCTGATAATTTTACAATAGGTACAGTAAAATCTCTCATACTATTTATTTGTCTAGATAAAAAATCATCTGTAGTGCTTTTAAACAACTGTTTAAATTTTACTGGTGAATTATATATGTTGTAATCTAAATATTCATTTGTATAATCTTTTATATTAAATCCTATTTTTTTTACTGTTTCACTTATCTTTTCTTTTGAGGCTTTTAAATTTTCTTCTTTTTCATATGTATGTATCAAAGTCATATCATAAGGTGCTAAGAATTGTGCTGTATTTTCCATTGCACTTTTTGTTCCTATGGATGCAGTATACATTCCTATGGAAATAAACAGCATCAAACAAATAACACTCATAGAAATATAATTTGTATTTATTTTGCTATTTAGTTGTCTCAAAGTAAATGTATTAAGATTTTTTAAATATTGGTTTTTACTACTTTGTATTACCTTTATTAAAAAGCCTGCCAAAGCTCTAAAAAACAATACAGTTCCAACTATTCCTAGTATAATTGATAATTTAAATTTATCATTTATATCTGTTAATCCATTTTCCAAAATTAACTTATATGCCACTGCTAAGCAAACCACTGATATAACAAATAAAATCACTGATAAAATTAAATTTGTACCTTTTAATTTTTCATTATTTCTATCACCGTTTATAAGGTTTATCAACTTACACCTTGATACTAGAATAAAGTTAAAAACCATAGATATAAAATACATAATCCCAAAATATAAAATAGTTTTTAGACATGCATCTTTTGAAAAAATAAATTTATATTCAGTCATATCTATAGCAAATAGTTTTGCTGTAACTCCTGCTAGTCCTTGAGATAAAAACACACCAATAAATATTCCAACTACTAAGGATAATATACCCACTATAATGGTTTCATAAAATAACATAAAAGCTATTTTACTTCTACTAATACCTAGTGTCATATATATTCCAAACTCTTTATTTCTTTTCTTTATTAAAAAATTATTTGCATATAGTATTAAAAAACCAAGTACAAATGATACAAATACAGATACCATAGATATTATCTTATTAAGCGCATCAAGAAAAATCTTCTGTGTATCTGATAAATCCATCATTATAGTTTGTGATTCTATGGAATTGAAAATATAAAATATACAAATTCCTAATGCCAGTGTGAAAAAATATATACTATAATCTTTTATACTTCTTTGCACATTTCTTCGTGATAACTTAAATAACATTGCTAGTGTCACCCCCAAGAAATGTAACTACTTCTATAATTCTTTTGAAAAATTCTTTTCTATCGTCATTTCCTCTTATTAACTCGTTAAATATCTTTCCATCTTTTATAAATAAAATTCTTTTGCAGTAACTAGCTGTAAAAGCATCATGAGTTACCATCATTATTGTTGAATTTAAACTTTCATTTAGATTAGACAAGTTTTCAAGTAGCACTCTTGCAGATTTCGAATCAAGGGATCCTGTTGGTTCATCTGCTAAAATTAAAGATGGATTAGTTATTATAGCCCTTCCACAAGCTACTCTTTGCTTTTGACCTCCGGATATTTCATAAGGGAATTTATTTAATATATCTGAAATGTTTAATTTATTTCCAATTGATTTTACTTTTTCATCAATGTTAACACCCTTCTCCCCAATTACTGATAAAGCTAAAGATATATTTTCGTAAACTGTTAAGGTATCTAATAAATTAAATTCTTGGAATATAAATCCTAAATGTTCTCTTCTAAATTTCTCTACATTTTTTCTTGAAAAAGTAGTTATATCTTTGTTTTCTATTAATATAGTTCCTGTAGTTGGCTTGTCAATAGTCGCTATACAATTTAAAAGTGTTGTTTTACCACTACCACTAGGACCCATAATACCTATAAATTCTCCTTCCTCCACTTGAAAAGAGATATTGTTTATTGCTTTTGTTAAATTTCTTTTATTACCATAATATTTTTCTATATTTTTAACTTGTAAAACTGTGTTCATTGTTGTTACCTCCATAACCAATTTATACTTATATTATATAAGCTTTAGAGGTTTGCATTAATAACATAACCTTACCACAATCTTACAAAAAGGTAAGTTTACATTGTATCTCTGTAATGTTTCATCAAATCAGAACTTCTTTAATTTATCTGAGTCATACTCCCCTTAGGAAATGTTATTTTTACAGTAGTTTCTTCATTTACTTTTGAATCTATTTCTAATCCTAAGTACATCTTATCTGCTAATTTCTTAGATATATATAAACCCATACCTGTTGATTTCTTAAATTTTCTACCATTTATTCCTGTAAAACCTTTACTAAATACTTTTTTCAAATCTTTCTCATCTATACCTATTCCATTATCCTTTATAAAAAGTTCTATGTAATTTTTACTTTCCTTTGTATATATAGTAATTTTGCCATATTGGCTCTTTAATTTTTCATTTATATCTTTACTACCTATATACTTTATGGAATTTATTATTATTTGGTTTAGAATGTATTCCAACCATTTTTTATCACAGTACACATTGCTGTTAAAGTCTTGCAAATCTATAATTATTTTATTTTCCCTTATAAGCTTCTTATTTCTTCTTATTGTATTGCTTATGTATTTTTTCAGATTGATTTCTTTTATTATGTAATCTAGCTCTACTTCATTACTTTTAGAGTAATAAAGTGCTTGTTCTATAAAGTCTTCTATTTTTTCTATTTCTTCTAAAACGCTTAATGTATGTTCATTTTTGTTATTTTCTATTATCAACTTGCTCGCTGATATGGGTAGTTTGACTTCATGTACCCACAAATCTAGATACTCCTTATACTCTTCTTGATTAAATTTATATAAATTAATCTCTTCATTCATTGCTTTATCTGTAACACTTAAGACATTATATAAAATTTTCCCCTCTAAAAAAGACGGTTCTTCCATTAGCACTGGTAGCAAATATTTTTTATCAAGTTCTCTTAGAGATGCTTCTACTTTCGTGTAGTAATCATTTTTTCTTAAATAATCGTGTGCAAATTCTATAAAAGTTAATACTATCCATAGAGTTATAATAAAATTTATAGTTATGTTTTCAACTCTAGATAAGTTCAGGATATATATTACAAAAACGAGAAATATTAGCCTTAAAATTATAGATAAGCTTTTATCTTTTATATAATCTTTTATTTTCATAATTACGGCATTATATAGCCTCTTCCCCTCCTAGTTTCTATATATCCTTCACATTTTATTTCTTCTAATTTTTTTCTAAGTCTGTTAATATTTACAGTTAGCGTATTATCATCTATAAATAAATCCAAGTCCCATAAATAATCCATCAAATCTCCTCTTGAAACTATTTTTCCTTTATTTTTCATCAAACAATTTAATATTCTAAATTCATTTTTCGTAAGCTCTATTTCTTTGCTTTCAAATGTAACAGTGTTTCTAGGTAAATCTAATTCTAATCCTTTATATATAATCACATCTGTATTTTCTTTATCATAAGTTCTTTTTAAAATTGAGTTTATTCGTGCTAATAAGATTTGTGTATTATATGGCTTTGTAATAAAATCATCTGCTCCCAAATTAATACTCATAAGCTCGTCCATCTCTGTATCTCTACTAGTAACTACGATTATTGGTACATTAGATTTTTTTCTTATTTCCCTGCAAATGTAGTATCCATCGTATATGGGTAAATTTATGTCTAATAATACTAAATGTGCATTTTCTTTTAAAATATCTCCTATTATGTTTTCAAATTTTGATAGACAAATCACTTCGTAATTGTAGTTAACTAAGAAATTCTTAAGCTCTTCTCTTATTTTTTCTTCATCTTCTACTATAATAATTTTTTTCATTATTTCAAATTTCCCCCTAGTAACAAATATTCCATGTTCATTTTCTTATATTATAAATTTAATAATTTTTCTTTTATAAAATTAATTCTACTTTTAGTATAATCTCCTTCCATATCCAACATTAAAATAACATTATCATAAACTATTATCCTCTCCTCTGTTGAATTATCAATATAAATTTCCTTTGCTCCCCAAGTATTGAATTCTTCACCACTTGTATATTTTTTATATTTACTTCCCATATTAGCATGATTTGTTTTTATATCTTCCAGTGCATTACTCATTATATTTTTATACTTACTTTCAAATACTTCATAAGAAATAACCCCACCATTATTTTCATTTTCTATATATGTACCATCATCATCATCATAAGTTTCATAATAATATGTTGAATCACTAAAAGAATAATATTTTCCTAAAAATGATTTGTATTTTGTTGTACTACAATCACGTTCAGATTGAATTTTTATATTATAATCTTCAAGGGTTATTGGCAAACTTTCTTTTGAGAATGACGTTCTTGGAGATATACCAAATCCATCAAGAAGGTTAATTACTACATTTAATATAAGTAAAGTCATAATAAAAAAATGTAATGTCACACTAAAAATAGAGCTTATTTTTATTTGATTTAAGCTTTTATATTTAAATTCCTTTTTTATAAAATAATTAATATACCAAATTATTCTTAGAATTAAATCTATACCTAAATATATTAATAATAAAATTCCTATAACATAAATACCAACCCATATATTATTAGACACAGAGTCCATATATGATTCACCTAAATAATAATTATCATATTTAAAAATAAAATAAAAAAATAGTATGAATGCTATTAATGAAATCACATCTTTTATAACTAAAGATTTTATACTTTCTTCAGGTTTACTTTTAATTTTTTCATTATTACTTTCTTCTGATATACTTATTTGAAAAAGATTATTACCACAAACAAATTCCCAGTTATGATCTTTGCAATATTTTATATATGTTATCTTATCTACATAACTATCACCATCAAAATTCTTTCCAAGTGGGTCAACATTATATTTAAAGTTTATTTTATCTGTTTTAACAAAAGTCAAATGGTAATTTTTTATCTTAGTTAACAACCAACCTTTCTTTGCCATTTCATTTAGATAGTTTTCTAAAGTTTCACAATCTGATTTGTCAAAGCATAAAAATACTATTTTTTTATTTACCCCAATTTTCATATACTTTTCTCCATTCAATTTATTTTCTACTTTATTTATAATAATAATATACTTGATTTATTTTTTCCATTTAAAACAAAAGACTTGAAGATACTCTCCAAGTCTTAATTATTTATTCAAGGTTTAATTTTTTATTTAATATCCAATTAGTTAATAAGAACAGTACTGTCCCTATAGCAATACCTATTATTAATTCTAATGATACATACTTAAGATATGAAACTGTAAAGTAATTTGTAAGTTCTACTTCTGTAACTGATCCTAAAATGTTGTTTCTAACAAAGTTTTGTATATTAGTTATAATTAGATTCAAAATAAAGAATATTATTACTCCTGCTGCAACTTTATGCTTACTAAGCTTAGGTAATTGACCAACAGATAAAGATAAATAAATTGTTAATACAAATATACTATAGCTTATTAATAAACCTAAAACCATAGAAACTGTAAACTGTATACCTTCAGTTAAAAATCCTGAGTGTGTAAATGCTTTAAAAAGTTCTAATATATTAATATCTCCACCGATTGCACCTATTATAATAAATGATAATGCTGCCACAATGGCACTAATAATTGCATATATTAAAGCTACTAAAAGTTTAGATAATATTAAAGAGCTACTTTTAACAGGTAGTGTAAACATTAAATACCCTTCATCATCAAGTAGATTTTTCTTAAATCTTTGAATTGTAAGAATTATAGTAATTACAAATAAAGCAACAAATAAGGCAACTAAAACTAGCATTAAAATACCTTGAGTATTGTATGCTATTGGATTCATAGGAAGTCCATCTACTGCTTCATTTTTAAAATTCACACCTATGTTTACTCCATTTATTGCTGCTAATAGCAAAATTCCTAAATATAAAGGAAAAAATGTCCTTCCACAAGCTTTAAATTCATATTTTATTAATTTACCTAACATTTAAATTCCTCCCTAAATAAAGCATCTATTGATTTACCTTTTTCTTCTCTTATTTCATCCACATTTCCTTGAAGTACTATTTCACCATTGGAAATAAATATTACGTCATCACAAATATTTTCTATTTCACTAATTAAATGTGTTGCAATTAATAAAGTAGAATTCTCATTGTAGTTTGCTAAAATAGTCTTAAGTATATAACTTCTTGCTGCTGGATCCACACCACCTATAGGTTCATCAAGTATATATAAATCCGCATTTCTAGACATTACTAAAATCAACTGAACTTTTTCCTTTGTCCCTTTAGACATGGTTTTTAGCTTTTGATTTTTATCTATTTTTAAACTTTCAATCATTTGATCTGCTTTTTCCATGTCAAAGTCTGCATAAAAGTCTTTAAAAAATCCTAATATATCTTTAACTTTCATCCAATCATTTAAATAAGTTTTTTCTGGTAAATATGAAACTATTTTTTTAGTTTCTATGGAAGGCTCCATACCCTTTATTTCTATACTACCTTCATCTGCTTGCAGTAAATTATTCATTAACTTTATCATCGTAGTTTTTCCACTACCATTAGGTCCAAGTAACCCTACAATCTTTCCCTTTGGTATATTTAAATTTACACCTTTTAAAACTTCTTTGTTGCTATAACTTTTATAAACATTATTAAATTCTACCATATTTTCCATTTAGTCTTCCTCCTTTATATTAGAAATTACAAGATTAATTATTTCATCTTTAGTAAAACCAAGTCTTTTTAAATTTATTTTTAAATTCCTTATTTCCTCATTGGCAACTTCTTTTTTCATAGATTTAATTTTCTCCTTATCATCTGTAACAAATCTGCCACTAGTTCTTTTGCTAAAAACTAGTTCTTCTCTTTCAAGTTCCACCAAGGCTTTTTGCATTGTGTTTGGGTTTACTTGTGCATCTTCTGCCAAACTTCTTACTGAATCTATTTTTTCTCCTGCCTTAAACTCACCAGAGATTATTTTAGATTTTAATTGCTCCACCAGTTGTATATATACAGGCTTATTATTATCTATATCCCAACTCATGTTTTCACCGCCTTATTGTATTAATACTTTAATACAATAGTACAGTAATACAATTTATTTATCAAGTACTTTTTATAAAAATGTTTTATTTCAAAAACAAAAAATCCTTAAAACAAGCTTATTTACTTATTTTAAGGACTTACATTTATATTTATTATTATCTAATAAAGTTTGTTCCAATTCTTTCTTCTTGTTGTGGTAATTCTTCCTTAGAACTCTTCATTGTTTTTAACATCCAAGCCATATTATTTCCTAATGTTCTCATAATTTGAAGACCTTCTAGGTCCTGTTTTGCTTCTTCTGGTGTATTACCATGAATAGAATTCCAATACTGAGATGAAACTACTGGCATTTGATTTATTGTAAAGTATTTGTTTAAACGATCAAAGGAAGCACTTGCTCCTCCTCTTCTACAACTTACTACTGCTGCGGCAGGTTTATTTTTCATTAAATAAGAAGCAGAATAAAATAATCTATCTAATAAAGCACATAAAGAACCATTTGGACCTGCATAGTAAACTGGTGAACCTACAACTATTCCATCAGCTTCTTTTACTTTTTCAAATAAGTTATTATAAAGTTCATCTGCAAATGCACATTTTCCAGTTTCGTAACATTTACGACAAGCTATGCATCCCTGTATTGGCTTCATTCCAATATGAAAAATTTCACTTTCCACATTATTATTGTTTAAAGCTTTTGACACTTCACTTAAGGCAGTGTAGGTACATCCATTTTTATGCGGGCTTCCATTTATTAATAACACTTTCATTCTAACATCTCCCTTTTACTTTTATTCTTACTTATTAAGTTTAGTATATTTTTTAAAAATAATCTTTATATATTTATGTAATTTTTAAAATTCATCTTCAGTTAAAGTTTCATTTTCTTTAGTTAAAAGGCCTATAGAATTAAAAAAATACTGAGGGAGTTTTCCCCTTTGGGCCCACTTTAGTTCTATATTAAATAAATCCTTACTTAATTTGTCTACATTTCCTCCCAATGACTCAATGGAATATCTCATGTCATTTTCATATCTACATTTTTTAGACTGCTTTCTTGTACACTCATCACATTTATAACATTTACCCCACGCCAAACTTACAGAGTCTTCGTATTTTTCTTCTAAGTATTTTGATTTCTCATAAAAGAACTCCATTTGCTTTCTAAAAAGTTCTTTTATAAATAAATTAAGTTCTTCTTCGCCATAAGTTTTTAAAACTACATCTTCATCAAAAGTAATTTTATATCCTAATACATGTAGGTATTTGTAATTTTTCCAATAATCAATTACATCAAAATCATAAGGGGGGCAGCTCCATCTTGTATCATAATTAGGACATTGTTTACAACATTCTAAAAATGTATCCACATCTATGTAATCATTTAGTATGTCCTCCACCTTTATTTTTTTATAAAATACTTCTGTAGTAAAACTATTATTTAAATAAGATAATTCATTCAAAATAATTCCCTCCATTTTATATATCCTTAATTCTATTTTAATATATAATTTTATATTTTTCCTATATAATCAGAGTTTATCTAAATAAAAAAAGGTATGGCACTGTTTTCGTACCATACCTCTTTTTACTAATCTGCTTTTTCAGCTTTTGTTCCGTTCAAAGAGCTATGCTTGTAACCATAAAATGCGTATACTACAAATCCTATAGCAATCCAAATTAGAAATGCAACTTTAGTGAAAGTTGGAAGTTGGCATATTAAGAATAAACAAAATGCAACTGCAAGTATTGGAACTACAGGTACAAAAGGAACTTTAAAAGGTCTATCTAAGTCTGGTCTAGATTTTCTAAGAAGAATAACTGATAATGATACTATAACAAATGCTGCCAACGTACCCATATTAGTTAATTCTGCCACCTTACCTATTGGCAAAAATCCAGCAACTAAAGCTGTCGCAATAAATACTAATACTATACTCTTATTAGGTGTTCCTCTAGTTTTAGAAACTTGGCTAAATCCTTTTGGAAGTAATCCATCTCTTGATAAAGCGTAGAACAATCTAGTACTACCATACATCATAACTAATACAACTGAAGTTATACCACAGATTGCTCCTACTGATACTAAAGCTGATCCCCAGCTAATTCCTACTTTTGCTAAAGCATATGCTACTGGTGCCGCATTATCTTTAAATTCTAAATAAGGAACCATTCCAGTTAATATAGCAGAAACTACTATATATAAAACTGTACATATTAGTAAAGAACCTATTATTCCTTTTGGTAAATCTTTTTGAGGATTTTTAACTTCTTCAGCTGCTGTCGATACTGCATCAAATCCAATATATGCAAAGAATACTATTGCAGCTCCTGAGAATACTCCACTCCAGCCATAAGGCATAAATGGATGCCAGTTTGCAGGTTCAACATGGCTAAATCCTAATACTATAAATAATAATACAACTGCTATTTTTATTGCCACTAATATATTGTTAAGTTTTGCACTTTCTTTAGCGCCAAGTAATAATAATCCTGCTATTAATGCTAAGATTAAAATCGCCGGTAAATTAATTATACCTCCACTTCCAGGTGCTGCTATTATTGCAGTTGGTAGATGAATACCTACTATATTTAAAATATTCACCATATATCCTGACCACCCAATGGAAACAGCAGCAACGGCAACGCAATATTCCAAAATTAAATCCCATCCAATTATCCAGCCCCATATCTCTCCTAGACCTACATATCCAAATGTATATGCACTTCCTGAAATAGGTATCATAGCCGATAACTCTGCATAACACAGTGCTGCAAATGCACATGCTAGACCTGATATTATAAATGATAATACTAATGCTGGTCCAGCGTAGTCTGCTGCTGCCACACCTGTTAATACAAATATTCCTGTACCTATTATTGCCCCAATTCCTAGCATCGTTAGTTCAAATGCACCTAAAACTTTTTTCAAACCTTTGCCTTCTTGATTATGATTCATTAAATTCTCTACTGGCATTTTCCTAAAAATATCTGCTTTCATAATTAACCTCCTTCACCATTTTTTTCTTCAATCTTTGGGATTTTGGAAATTTTTAGGTTACCTTTTTTAAATTTTAATTAATTATATGGATTTTTTATTAAGAAATGGTTAAGCTAAGGTTAAAAACAGGTTAATTTTCTGACAATTCAAATAATTTATTTTTTATAATTTCCCTACATAATTCACCATCATTTATTTTTCAAATTTCTGTATTATTCATCATATAAACACAAAGTCTAACTAAGTTTATCGTAATAATCTAGCAAAATATACCCTAATTAATGTTTCTAAAATATTAAATATTGCTAGAAATGTAAAGGATCATTAACACCATATTATGTAAAAAATTATTAACCTTAGGTGTAGATATGTTCACTAAAGCTATAACTTCTGTAAACTAATATTCTTATTCGAATTAATATCATAAAATAAAAGATGGGTGACTTGTAAAGGTTATTATTATAAATTAAAAAACTGACATCTGTATAAGTGTCAGTTTTATATTACTTATCTATTTAAAAGACAATAATTTTATAATATACTATTTATAAAGCAAGCAATTTAATTAGTACAAAAATAATCTATCATTATTTAATTTAATCATTTTATTTGTGTTAATTTTAAGGGGTGTATATTATGAATAACAAAGAAGTAGTAAAACAAAATCAATTAGCTTGGGACAAAAAGGTTGTAAATAATACTCCTTGGTCAATACCAGTGACAAAAGAAGAAATAGAAAGTGCAAGAAAAGGTATATTTAATATAAAATTAACTGCTCACAAGAATGTACCTAGAAGTTGGTTTCCAGAGGATTTAAATAAAAAAAGAATATTATGCCTTGCTTCTGGCGGAGGCCAACAAGGCCCTATTTTAGCAGCTGCTGGGGCAATAGTTACCGTATTTGATATATCAATGAATCAATTAAAGCAAGACGAAAAGGTTTCCAAAGAAAATAATCTGATGGTTTCCACTGTTCAAGGAGATATGACACATTTACATTGTTTTAAAAACAATTATTTTGACCTAGTATTTTGTCCTGTATCGGTCACATATATACCAGATGTACTTCCTGTATTCAAAGAATGTTATAGGGTTTTAAAAACAGGTGGAAGCTTCTTATTTGGAAGTACGAATCCTTTAATTTATTTGTTTGATAATAAAAAATACGATGAAGGTGTATTTGAGGTTGTAAATAAACTTCCATTTAACTCTTTAGATGAATTAAATGAAGAAGAGAAAATAGACTTTTTAAATAATAAAGAAGCCGTAGAATATAGTCATACTTTAGAAGATTTAATAGGTGGTCAAACAAGTGTTGGCTTTGCTATTGATGGTTTCTATGAAGATGTTGACAATGATAAAATATGTAAATATAGTGCTAAATATTTTGCAACAAAAGCTATAAAAACTAAATAATAATAAAAGGGACTATATTAGAATATTTTTCTATATAGTCCCTTTTATTATTTTATTTACTTATAATTAATCTCTTAATAAATCTTTTTTCAAAAGATTAAATTCCTCTTTAGTAATTAAACTTAAGTCTAATAAGTTTTTCAATTTAAGTAATTCATCTATAATATTCAAACTTCTTCCATAAGCTAAACTACTTTCCTTATCATTTACTAAGTTGCTTTGCACTATATTTTCTTCCTTGCCTTTCATATTACAAATTGCTTCTTCAATTGTGTTTTCATTTATAAATTGTTCTTTACTTTTTCTTATATCTAAAGCATTAATTGTATTTATGTCTTTTGGTATTATTTTATCGTTATAAACTCTTATACTTTGTATTCTTACAACTTTATCTAAAAATTTTGTAATCATAAGAGCATTTTTAACACTAAGATCAGATACGTTTGAAAGATCCATTATGGATTTTTTTAATTCTTCCTCTCCATCTTTATTTATTTCATAGCCTCTATAAGTTATAAGATTTGTTGCGATTTCAAATAGTTCATTTTCATTATAGTCCTCAAAATCTAACCATATTGGAAATCTGCAACTAAGTGCAGGGTTACTTAATACAAAATCCTTCATACCATCTTTTTGACCACACAACACAATAATTATTTTATTATTATTTTTATCAATAAACTTAATTAAAGATGACATTAACTCTTTTTTATTGTATTTATTATTAAATAAATGTACTTTATCAATTAATACCATTTTACCTAAATAGCTATTTAGTATATCTTCAATTTGTACTCCTCCATCTAAAAGAGCAGTAATTTCTATTTCATCCATTTCCACTATATTTTTCGATTTTAAAATTCCAACACTGTAATACATACTTGATAATATTTTTAATGTTGATTTTTTACCTGTACCATTATTTCCTGTAAATACCATATTGCTATATTTACTTAACTGACTTTTAACTCCTAGCTTTTCTCTTTTTTCTTTTGTCTTTATAATTTTATACTGATTTCTTAAAAAGTTCTTAGCTTTTTCATTTGCTCCAATTTTTTTCAACTTAGATTCTAAATTAAAATCGTTGGCAGATGTAAATTCGTTTATATTATCAATGTCTTTAGTAGTTATTAGATTCATTTCATAAACACTAATATCACTTTCAGAAATTCTAATACTTTGAGCCCTTATTAAATTTTCCACATAATTTCTAACTAATCTACCATTTCCTGATTGCATATCTGAGTTTTCATATATATCCACAAAACTCTTTTTAAGTGATGTATATCCATTTTTTGATAATTTAAATCCTTTTGACTCTAAAAGTTTTATTGCCATTTCAGAGAGTTCATCCGGCTTATAATCTTCAAAGTTGGTCCATAGAGGGAATCTAGAACGAAGGCCAATGTTCACATCAAAGAAGTCTTCCATTTCTTTTTCATAGCCTGCAAGTATTACTATGACATCCTTTGAGTAATCCTCAATTAATTTAAGTAAAGTTTCTATGGCTTCTCTTCCAAGAGCATCGTAGGCTAGGGTATAAGCTTCATCTATAAACAATATACCTCCTATAGCTTCTTTAAAAGTTTCTTCAGTTTTTTTAGATGTTTCACCAGGAATTTCTGAAACAAAGTTAGATCTATCAGTTTCCACAAGTTGACCTATTTTAAGTAAGCCCATGCTATTTAACATTTCTGCCACAAGTCTTGCTATGGAAGTCTTTCCTGTTCCCGGGTTTCCTGCAAATACCATATTTAGATTTTGTTCAATTTCTGTTTCCACACCAACTGATTTTCTTTTTTCCTGTGCCACAATAAGCTTATACTGACTTCTTAGTAAGTTTTTAACTTCTTCCAATCCAATTATATCCTTAAGTCTTTCTTCCAAATTAAATTTAGCTTTAACCTTGAAGTTGAAGTTATGTCTTTCTAACAAATCTATTTTCTTTTGTTTATCTTGTAGATATTTTCTAGATGCGTCCATTATGGCATTTTCAATTATATTTCTTACAAATCTTGCATTTCCTAAATCATTCTTTCCACTAATTTGGTTTTTGGCAAATAAGTCTATTAAATCGTCTTCCACATTATCAGCTATTTTGTATCCTTTGCTCTTTGCTATGTTGACCCCTATGGCATACATTTCATAAGGAGTATAATCTTCAAAATGAATTATATTAGGAAATCTAGATTTTAATCCTGGATTTATACTTAGGAATTTTTCCATGTCATTTTCATATCCAGCAAGAATTACTACTAAATCATCTCTATTATCCTCTATTCCTTTAAGAAGAGCATCTACAATTTCTTTGCCCACCTTATCTTCTTCGCTTTCACAAAGAGAATAAGCTTCATCTATAAATAAAACTCCTCCAATGGCAGAGTTTATAACTTCCATAGTTTTCTTAGCAGTTTCATTTGTATTTTCGCTAACGAAATCTGCTTTACTTACTTCTCTAAACACTCCACGAGAAAGTAAACCTAGGGCATTTAAGTATTCAAAAGTAGTTCTTGCTGCATTAGTCTTTCCTGTACCTGCATTTCCTGCAAATATCATATTCATTGATATTTTCGAAGTAGTAAGTCCCAATCGCTCTCTTATATTTTGTACTTTAAAATTGTTTTGAACATTATAAATAAATTCTTTTAGTTCCTTTATTCCTATAATAGAGTTTAATTTATATTTAGCTTCTTCTAAGGTTGGCGTTGTATAATCACTTAATTTATAAACCTGAAATCCTACCTTGCAATATATTTCGTCATTTTCCACATAAATAAATAATCTACTGTTTAATTTTATATTTTCTTTAATAACAAGATTTCTAAGAGGATTATTAAGTTTGTATATAACATATTCTGATATGCCAAAATCACTATCTTTTTTATAGCTCTCTTGTAAATATTTACAAATACCGAAGTATTCTTTATTAGAATCATCTTTATTTAAATCTATCATTATGTCCAAAGATAATTCTTCTTTGATCTTGTTTATTGTTTCAATAACCCTTCTTCTTACAACAATGTTTCTTTCTTTTTCATCCAAATCTTTAGTATAAAGTATTTTATCAATTAGATTATTACCAAATACTTTTTCTAAATCAATATTTTTATCATCACTAGTAAATACTATAAACTTATTATTACAAATTAATTGATTTATTTTTTCTTTATGAATTTTTTCTGATCTTAAAATATCATTAATCTCTTCTTCATTTTCTTCAGCAGCTTTTACAAATACATTATTTTTTATAACATAATCATCATTTAAGTTGAAACAAGAATTTAGACAAAGCTCAGAAATAACATTAACTATTTCTTCCATTGCATCTTGTATATTTTTAAACATTATACATTTTGACTTTGATTTTAATTTATCATGCAAATCACTTAAAAATGCATTATATCCTAACTTGAAGTTGTATGAATCTAGATTTATTTCATTTATATTATCACCTTCTATTAGCTCTTCTTTGTACATTTCTTCAATCAAAAGTCTAACACTTGTTTTCTTTCCCGTATCTTTTTCTCCAACTAGAAGAATAACTCCTTTTTCATTTTTTACAGTTTTATCTTTTATATAATTTATTAAATTTTTTATATATAAGTCTTGTCCTATAAGTTCTCTTTTCAAAAGTTTTTCTATTTTTTCAAATTTATTTTCTATTTCATTGTATATATCATCCATAAATTAGCTCCTCTCTTTTATCCTTATCTATAATCTTATACCCTTTTAACACTTATATTCATCATTATTTTTAAATTTTTAACCTATATCATCATATATTATTATCCTATGAAAATACTTACTTTACAAATATTTTTTCAAATCTTAAAGTATGTTGCATACATTTATATTTTTTGAAGTTTTTCTATTTTTATGTCTAGTTACTGAATTAAGACAATATTTAAACAAATATTTCTTATAATAAAAATTCCAACGGTTGGTGTAAAGTATATGGCAAGTAGGAAGAATTAATGATAATGGGTATATATATGATACGATAATATAAAAAGACTTGCTTATTAAGCAAGTCTTTTTGAGTTAAATTAAGAACCTTTTTTATTCAAAATCTAGGTGCTTAACAAAATTTTTTTATTTTAGCTCTTAGTATTTTTTTTACGTTGGATTACAAAAATTATAACTATTGATGATAATAATATTACTAAATAGAATAAAATATTTGCTGAATCTCCAGTTGCTGGTGTAGTCGTATTATTATTATTATTTGAACTATTTGTATTATTACCATTTGTATTATTATTGCTACTATTTGGATCATTGTTGTTTAAATTACCATTAGAGCTTGTACCTTTTTTAGTATTTGTGATTAAGTATCCTTCATCTACACTACCAGTAATAGTGCTGTCATATCCTTCAACAGCTACTTCTTTTACTGTATAATTTATTTCTTTACCATCTTTGTACTTTTCTAAGTTAGAGAATGTATATTGCCAGTTTTCTTCTTTAGATAATTGTTTGCGTTGTATTTCTTCTCCATTAGCTAACAATATAACTGTAATATTCTTTTCTTCTCCACCCTTCCATACTTTTGTTACTCCAACTGATGTTTTTCCTGTTATTGTATTAGTTACAGTGAATCCGGTTTGTGCACTTCCTGTTATTACACTTGAATAACCTTCTTGTGCTTTTTCTACTAATGTATAATTTATTTCTTCTCCAGTTACTTCATTATATTTTGGTAATTCTGTAAATGTATGTTTCCATTTTGTTTCTTCTGTAAGTTTTATTGTTTCTTTTTCTAAATTATCTGCTAAAAGTGTTACTTCCGCTTCTTTTCCTGCTTTTCCTACCCATACCTTATTTACTGGTATTGATATTTTTTCTGTATTAATATTCTTCACTACAAAACCTGAATTCATATCTCCTGTGATTTCTGATTTATATCCATCAATAGGTGCTTCTCCTACTGTGTAATTTATTTCTTTTCCATCTTTGTACTTTTCTAAATTTGTGAATGTGTATTGCCAGTTGTTTCTTTCATTTAGAATTTGGCTACCTATCATCTTACCATCAGACATTAAAGTTATTATTACACTATCAGATGCTTTTCCTATCCATTTTTTTGTTACTCCAACTGATGTTTTCCCAGTTATTGTATTTGTTACAGTAAATCCTGTTTCTGATGTTCCTGTAATTACACTTGAATAACCTTCTTGTGCTTTTTCTACTAATGTATAGTTTATTTCTTCTCCGGTTACTTCATCATATTTTGGTAAATCTGTAAAAGTATGTTTCCAATTTGTTTGTGCTGTAAGCTTTATAGTTTCTTTTTCTACATCTCCAGCTAAAAGCGTTACCTCTGCTTCTTTTCCCGCTTTTCCTACCCATACCTTATTTACTGGTATTGATATTTTTTCTGTATTAGTATTCGTTATTACAAAACCTGAATTCATATTTCCTGTGATCTCTGTTTTGTATCCATCTACAGCTATTTCTTCTACTGTATAGTTTATTTCTTTTCCATTTTTATACTTTTCTAAATTAGAGAATGTGTACTTCCATCCATTTCCATCGTTTAGAACTTGACTTTCTAACTTGTTACCATCAGCCATTAAGTTTACTGTTACACTATCAGATGCTTTTCCTACCCATTTTTTTGTTACACCAACTGATGTCTTTCCTGTTATTGTATTAGTTACTGTAAATCCTGTTTCTGATGTTCCTGTAATTGCACTTGAGTAATTTTCTAGTGATTTTTCTTCTACTGTGTAATTTATTTCTTTTCCTGTTACTTCATCGTATTTTGGTAATTCTGTGAAAGTATGTTTCCAGTTTGTTTGTTCTGTAAGTTTTGCTGTTTCTTTTTCTACATTATCTGCTAAAAGTCTCACTTCTGCTTCTTTTCCTGCTTTTCCTATCCATACCTTATTTACTGGTATTGATATTTTTTCTGTATTAATGTTTTTTATAACAAAACCTGAGTTCATATTTCCTGTGATCTCTGTTTTGTATCCATCTACAGCTATTTCTTCTACTGTATAGTTTATTTCTTTTCCATCTTTATATTTTTCTAAATTTGAGAATGTATATTGCCATTCATTTCCTTCATTTAGAATTTGGCTTTCTATCTTTTTACCATCAGCCATTAAATTTACTGTTATACTATCTGATGCTTTTCCTACCCATTCTTTTGTTACTCCAACTGATGTTTTCCCAGTTATTGTGTTAGTTACAGTAAATCCTGTTTCTGATGTTCCTGTTATTACGCTTGAGTAACCGTCTAATGATTTTTCTACTAATTTGTAGTTTATTTCTTCTCCAGTTGCTTCGTCATATTTTGGTAACTCTGTAAAAGTATGTTTCCAGTTTGTTTGTGCTGTAAGCTTTATTGTTTCTTTTTCTACATTTCCAGCTAAAAGTGTTATCTCTGCTTCTTTTCCGGCTTTTCCTATCCATACCTTATTTACTGGTATTGATATTTTTTCTGTATTAGTATTTGTTATTACAAAACCTGAGCTCATATTTCCTGTGATCTCTGATTTATATCCATCAATATTTATTTCTTCTACTGTATAGTTTATTTCTTTTCCATCTTTATACTTTTCTAAATTTGAAAATGTATATTGCCATTCATTTCCTTGGTTTAGAATTTGGCTATCTACCTTTTTCCCATCAGCCATTAAATTTACTGTTACACTATCAGATGATTTTCCTATCCATTTTTTTGTTACTCCAACTGATGTCTTTCCTGTTATCGTATTTGTTACAGTAAATCCTGTTTCTGATGTTCCTGTTACTACACTTGAATAACCTTCTTGTGCTTTTTCTTTCAATGTATAATTTATCTCTTTTCCTGTTACTTCATCATACTTTGATAACTCTGTGAATGTATCTTTCCATCCTTTTTCTTCTGTAAGTTTTATTGTTTCTTTTTCTTTTCCATCTGCTAAAAGTGTTACTTCTGCTTCTTTTCCTGCTTTTCCTACCCACACCTTATTTACTGGTATTGATATTTTTTCTATGTTAGTATTCTTTATTTCAAAACCTGAATTCATATCTCCTGTGATTTCTGATTTATATCCATCAATAGGAGTTTCTTTCACTGTATAGTTAATTTCTTTTCCATCTTTGTACTTTTCTAAATTCGTGAATGTGTATTGCCATTCATTTCCTTGGTTTAGAATTTGACTTTCTACCTTTTTCCCATCAGCCATTAAATTTACTGTTACACTATCAGCTGCTTTTCCTATCCATTTTTTTGTTACTCCAACTGATGTTTTTCCTGTTATTGTGTTAGTTACTGTAAATCCTGTTTCTACTGTTCCTGTTATTACACTTGAGTAACCTTCTAATGATTTTTCTGCTAATGTGTAGTTTATTTCTTTTCCTGTTTTTTCATCGTACTTCGGTAATTCTGTAAATGTATCTTTCCATCCTTTTTCTTCTGTAAGTTTTATTGTTTCTTTTTCTTTTCCATCTGCTAAAAGTGTTACCTCTGCTTCTTTTCCTGCTTTTCCTACCCATACCTTATTTACTGGTATTGATATTTTTTCTGTATTAGTATTTGTTATTACAAAACCTTTGTTTACATCTCCTGTAATCTCTACTTTGTATCCATCAATAGGTGTTTCTTCTACTGTATAGTTTATTTCTTTTCCATCTTTATATTTTTCCAGATTTGAGAATGTATATTTCCAACCATTCCCTTCATTTAAAATTTGGCTTTCTACCTTCTTACCATCAGCCATTAAATTTACTGTTACACTCTCAGATGCTTTACCAATCCATTTTTTTGTCACATCAATATTAGTCTTTTCATTATATGTATTTGTTACTGTAAGATCTTTTTCTGACTTTACATAACCATTTGGTGTAAAATCTTTTCCATCTTTATTAACTTCTTTTACAAAATAATTATAAGTTTTACCATTGTCATCTGTTTTATCTAAGTTATTCCATGTTACTTGTGAAGTACCGTTTGGAAGAGATTTTATCTCTGTATTTGTAACTTCCTTAGAAGTCGTATCATCTCCAACGCTACGATATAATTTAAAATATATTGTAGGCTTTTCTGTCGGTCCACCATCCCAAATTTTTGTTGCTTTTACATCAATAAGTTTCTTGTTATTTTCAATATTTAATAATGTTCCTTCTGTATCTGTATCTTTTACAGCAAAAGTTATTTCTTTTGATTCAAGTGGATCGAATTTAATCCACTGTGGTGCAGAAATTTCTTTAACTATATATTCTGCTACAGGCAATTTTTTCACATTTGCAACACCTTTTTCGTCAGTAACTAGTTGGATGACTTTTTCATTACCTTTAATTACTCCACCATCTTTTCTTTTTAACTCAAACTTAACGTTTGGTATACCAACTTGTGTTCCAGAAATAGACTTGAAAATTTTCAATTCACCTTTAACTGTACCAGTGATTCCTCCATCAGAATGAATATTCGCTACGCTAAAATTAAAATCTTTTCCTCTAACTGCTGGCTGATTATTTTCCTTGTACCAAGCTTTTGTATTATTCTCAAATTTATCTTGTTTTTTATTTGTTATCTTTGTTTTGTACATAATTATAAAATTATTTAAAGAGGCATATCCTCTAGGAATATGAACTGTAATTTCTCCTGAAGAAACATTCACACGAATACTAGAACCTGGATAATCTCTTTCAAAATTTTCTATGGCATTGTCACCATAATATGAATTTGGTCTATATCCATCAACATCAATTCTAAAACTATCTGGTTCTAATACTTGACCTGGTTGAATCATATCTTCAATACGTATATTTTCATCCACATGTGCCTTTTCATTATTTATTGCTAAAAACCAACGAACATGATCTATATCATCTGATTGAATGTCTCCTGTTTTATAATAAAAAACACTGTTCGTTCCCGATGCACCTTTGTGAATAGAAACTTCTGCCCTTTTTGATCCAGATTGAATAGATACTGTTTTTGTATCCTCGCCTGAAGTACTAGTTAAATTTCTTCCTAAAACTTTAAACTCTATCCATCCTTCAACATCATCCAAATTATTTACTTTGCTATTAAATGTAATTGTTGCTTCAGAATTAGTAATAACTGCTTTTGCAACTTCTTTTCCTTGGATAATAAGTGGTATAGTATCTTTATACCCTGAAAGATACGCTTGTCCAGATGAGCCCCAAGTTATGTGTATCGTATCCCCTTCACTGATATTCCCACCATTTTCATCAAACTCTAAACGTACTGTTGCGCTTCCTCCATCATCAATTTTTGATGGTGATACTAATAACTGAGCAACATTAGTAGATGAAATATCTCTTCCTACCTGCCTATTTTCTGCATATGCGCTCATGTTTGGCATAATGAGATTAAGTACCATTATAGCTGCCATAAAAATCCCAAATATACTTTTCTTTTTTTGTTTCATAATTATAACTCCTCACTAGTAATATATTTCTTATGTAAGTTGTAATTATTTTATTTACTGTTTTTACATCAGAAGTACCGTAATAAGACTCCGCGAAAATATATCTTCTTTTAAATGTAAAACCTTAAAGAAATATGTTAGAATTTCTTGTCTTATACATCTGAATTTTCCTAATTTTCTGTATATTTTCGACATTATTTTGTTAGTATTTGAAGCCCTATAACTTTCATATTTACAATTTACATAAATTAAATTTAGGTAACATCATTACTTACCTTTATTTTTATATTTTTTATTTTGGAAAATCCCAATTTGATTATCATAAAATAATTAAGCGCCTGAATATCCTATATGTTTATCTTTGCATAGTTATGACATAAGCATGAATTTTCATTAGATTTCTTACTATTTTTTTAGGTTTTAATGCCCAAGTAAGTTCTCATAAACTATGAGATAATATAATCATCAATAAAAAAAGCTATATTCAACAATTAATAAAATTTTATTAATCGAAAATATAGCCGGTTGCACCACTTACTCCATATATCTTAGGTGCCCACATACAAGATATACTTCATCGTTTCTATTTTATTATTTAGTTTTATACAAATATAAAAAGTAGTTATATAAACTTTTACAAACTGTGAAAGTTTATAATCTATATTAAAAAAAGCTATACTCAACAATCAATAAAAGTTTATTAATTGAAAATATAGCCGGTTGCACCACTTACTCCATATATCTTAGGTGCCCACATACAAGATATACTTCACAGTATCTATTTTATTATTTTATTTCGTATAAATATAAAAAGTAGTTATATAAATTTTCATCAGCTTTGAAATAATTATAATCTATATTAAAAAAAGCTATACTCAACAATTAACAAAAATTCATTAATTGAAAATATAGCCGGTTGCACCACTTACTCCATATATCTTAGGTGCCCACATACAAGATATATTTCACAGTATCTATTCTACTTTATACAGTTTTAAAATTGTAGTCTTCATACGACTTAACAACTTATACATTTTTTATAATAATACCATATTTATATATTTTTTGCAACTTTTACAAAATTTCTAACAAAAACTTAAGTTTTCATATAAAACATACTATCTCATATAATTATAAACTAAATAATAGCACCTTTCTTTTGTAGATTCTAGTAAAGAGTCTGCCCTCATCTCTAAACCTACAGTTCCTGTCCCACCTTCTTCTTGTGCAAAATCAGCATCTGCTTCTTTAGTTTTTAGCCATTTTTTTTGATTTCGTGCTAGGCCTTTTATTTCTTCATTAGGTAATTGCTCTTCAAGAATTGACCATATTTCATTTAAGGCTTTATTCCATTGTGAGTATTCTTTACCTAATATTTCTCGAAGTTCTACTCCTGATATAAGATCATCATAAGCATATTTGTAGCTTTCCTCTATTGCATTTAAACTGTCTAAATAATATGATTTTTTAGAAATAGTACTACCTATGCTAATTTCTTCTTCAGAGTCATCTTTTGATTTTTTCAACAAAGTCTTACATTCCTCTTTTAAAGATTTAGCCACGTCTTTTATTAGATTGCTTTTACTACTTGTTTTTTCTACAGCATCACATAGTTGAATTGCCACATCATATTTTTCATCTTCTATTGACTGTAAAGCTTCAACTAAATTATTACTTTGATTGTATAGTGCCTTTGCTTCAGTGTCTTTATTATCTTCTTCTATAGCTAATGAGAAAAATTTATTTGCTACTTCGTATTCATCACTTGCTATAGCTCTTTTTCCTTCCTCCATATATCTTCCAAAAGAGTTTGACTCTTTATTTTTACTGCACCCTGTAATAAATGTACTTAATAAAATTAATAAAACCGTTACTTTCTTCATAATGATATATTCCTTCCTAAATTCGTCCTGCATTCTCTATAATATCATAATATTTACACAAATTCATTCAGAATATATACATATTAAATCAAATTTAATTAAAATTATTATTTCTGAAAAAAATAGTTGCAACAATGCAACTATTCTAAAATTTATCCAATTACATTTCCTCCATTAACATGTAATACTTGACCTGTCATATAACTTGAATCATCACTTGCTAAAAATACATAAGCGCTAGCAACTTCATAAGGTTGCCCTGCTCTATCCATAGGTACTTTACTTCTAAGACTTCCAAATGTCTCAACTTCTTGTGCATCGAAACTGCTTACTATTAGTGGTGTCCATATTGGACCTGGTGCTACTGCATTTACTCTTATTTTATCTCCTACTAAAGACTGGGATAAAGATCTTGTAAAGGCAAGTATGGCCCCTTTTGTTGCACTATAGTCAATTAATAATTCTTCACCCTTAAATGCTGTTACTGATGTAGTATTAATTATGGAAGAATTCACCTTTAGGTGAGGAAGTGCTGCTTTTACTAAGTAGAAAAAAGAAAATATATTCGTTTTGAATGTTTTTTCCAATTGCTCTTCATCTATGTCTAAAATACTTTGTTGAATGTATTGAACTGCATGATTATTAACTAGGACGTCTATTTTCTCAAACTCTTCTATGGCTTTTTTTATTACTAATTTGCAGTTTTCTTCTTTTTGTAAATCACCTCTTACAGCGATACATTTTCTACCTAAGTTTTTTATATGCTCACAAGTTTCTCTTGCATCTTCGTCCTCATTAAGATAGGCAATAACTATATTTGCTCCTTCTTTTGCAAATGCATATGCAACTGCTCTTCCTATTCCACTGTCTCCTCCAGTTATAATGGCAACCCTATCTTTTAACTTGTCACTTCCCTTATAATTTACATTTTCAGATATGGGCCTTGGGTTCATGAGATATTCCACACCAGGATGACAGTTTTGGTGTTGTGGTGGAAAATTAACTTTAACGACTTCACAATTTTCCCTAGTGTCTATATTTTTATAAACAGGATACATTTATATTCTCCTCTCATATTTTCTCTTAGTATAAATTATCCTCATTTCCCTTAATTTAATGTATTTTCAATGATATAAAAAATTTATAAAAAAATATTCATAAATTAACACAAAATTAATATATTTTATCTATAATTACTTATATAATATTATTAATAAAAACTTTAGGAGGAGTTTGATAATGAGTAGTCTTGATGACCTCTCGAGGAGTATTATTCCTCAATTATTTTTAATACTAATTCTTACACTGATTAATGGTTTTTTCGCAGCTGCGGAAATGGCATTTGTATCAGTTAACAAGCACAAAATTAATTCTCTATGTGAAGAGAATAATAAAAAAGCCATCCTTTTAAGGAAATTGTTAGATGATCCAAGTAATTTCTTATCTACTATACAAATAGGAATTACTTTGGCTGGGTTTTTCTCAAGTGCATCTGCTGCAACTACACTATCAGTTAGGTTATTTAATTTCCTAGCACCATACAACATTCCATATATCAAGGAATTTTCCATGATATTGATAACAATAGTACTTTCATTTTTAACATTAGTATTTGGTGAACTAGTACCTAAAAGAATTGCTTTACAAAAATGCGAAAAAATCGCCTTAGCTTCAGTAAAACCTATTTATTTTGTATCTAAAATTTCCAAACCTTTCATAAAAATATTGTCATTATCTACTAAAACTATACTAAAGCTAACACATAATGATGATGTAGAAGACGAAAACAATATTAGCACAGAAGAAATAAAACTATTAATTACACAATCTGAAAAAAATGGAACAATTAATATTATGGAAAAAGAAATAATAGATAAGGTCTTTGATTTTTCTGATAAGATGTCTAAAGAAATTATGACCTCCAGAACAGATACTGTATTAATTGATATAGATGATGATATTAATACAAAACTTAACACCATTCTTAGTTGCAAATATTCAAGAATTCCTGTATATAAGGATTCTATAGATAATATAATTGGAATACTTTACATTAAAGATTTAATATCACATTTAGTAAACTGTAATTTTGATAATCTTAATTTGAAAAGTTTATTACACTCACCTTCCTTTGTACCAGAAACGAAGAAAATTGATGAACTGTTTTTATTGTTAAAACAAAGCAAAAACCATATGGCTATTTTAATTGATGAGTATGGTGGTTTTTCTGGTATAGTCACAATGGAAGATGTCATAGAAGAAATAGTTGGTGACATTGAAGATGAGTATGACATAGATAATGATAAAGTTAAAAGTCTTGGCCATGGTAGCTTTGAAATTAAAGGTAACATGTCTCTCTTAGATTTTAATAATATTTTTGACACACATATTAAGTGTGAAGATTGCGATACAATAAATGGTTATATTATTTCAACTATAAATAAGATTCCTAGTAATGAAGAAAATATTATTTTAAATATAGAAAATTATGAGCTGGAAGTAGTTGAAGTTGACGATAATCGTATTGAAAAACTCAAAGTCAACTTTGCTAAAGAAAGCGCAAGCTAAAGCTAATAAAAAAGTCACAGGCTTATTAAATAAGCCTGTGACTTTTTATAGTGTATTTATCTACATTGCATCTTTATTATTACTAATTCTTTTTTGTTTTTTCTCATAACTTCCATATAATAAATATGCTATTAAAGTAAACGCTAAAGGTCCTGCTATCATTGTTATTGTGCTTACTAACCCATCAGATGATTGTATAGTTGGTTGTATTACTGTAAATACATTTGCAAAACCTACTATAAAAGTTACTATTATTGCAAATATTGTTGCTGATGTTTGTGTTTTGTATATCATAAAAGGACTTTCAATTTCTCCATTTAACTGTTTTTTCTTAAACTTTATAAATGCTAAAGATAAGAACATATACGGAATTGTCATTGCAACGTTTGTCATTAAAGCTAATATATTAAAGAAAGCTGATGCGCTCTTTCCTCCAAATGATACTATAGCTATAATAATTATTACTATTGCAGCTTGAACTTTCATTGCATATACTGGCATACCATCTTTTAATTCACCAATTTTTCCAGGCCAAATTTCTTTTGGAGATCCTTGTATTAATGTTTTTAAAGGTGAATAAGTTAATGTAAAGAATGCTCCAGTTAATGCTAAGAACATTGATAATCCCACTAATCTAGCTGTCCAAGACCCTATACTTAATGCTACAGCTTCACTAGTTCCAAATCCCATACCAATTTGGTAACCTAAGTTTTTCATTAATACATATGCAACATTTCCTAAATGCACATTATCCGAATTTAATATGGTATTCCAATTTGTAAACATACCACATGCAAATATACCTATTGCATATCCTACTGATATTATTATTGCAGAAATCATAACACCTTTTGGGAATGTCCTTTCTGCATTTTCAGTTTGGTCAACCAAACCTCCAACTACTTCTAAACCTCCAAATGCAAATATTGCAAAAGTTAAGAATGAGAATATACCAGTCATTGATTGATAATCAGGACTTGGAGATTTTGTAAATGCTTGAGCCACATTATTTATAGGTTCTGCTAGACCTCCATTTGCGGCAAAAACACATATACCACCAAGTAATAAAACTAAGTTTAATAAAGTAACTGCTGTTCCACCAATAGAAGTGATTTTACTTATTTTATCCAAACCTTTACTTCCAACAAATGTAACTAATATTATCCATGCTATTCCTAGCACTCCTAAAGTTTGAACTGAAGTTAATCCAAATAATGACCAAGTAGATGTCATATCACTTCCAAATATGGCATTTGATAATGGCACCCATAATCCTGAACCCACATTAACCATCCATATTATGTAAGATGCGTACCACATAAATGTTCCAATAAATGCATATTTACCACCTACTGATTTTTCCATCCAAGAATACATTCCACCTGATTCATGTTTAAATGCAGCACCATACTCTGACATCATAAAAGCATATGGAATAAAGAACAAAACTGCACTAAATACATACCAAGGTATTGCAGAATATCCCATTAAAAAGAATGCTCTTGGCATATTTGTAAAGCCAAACACTGATGTGAAAATCATAAGTATTAAGGATACTAGTGTAAGTTTTTTTGCATTGCTACTTTCATTCGACATATTAAGTCCCCCTTAAAATTTGTAATTTATTTTATAAATTCTTTGTAGCCTCTATACATTTCATAAATATCCACTTTTGAAATTACTTCATAAGGAGCATGCATACTTAACACCCCTACACCACAATCAATAACTTGAGCTCCATAATTAGCTAAAATAAATGCTATAGTTCCCCCGCCTCCTTGGTCTACTTTTCCAAGTTCTGCAGTTTGCCATGCTATATTTCCTTTATTAAATATATTTCTAATTTCAGACACAAACTCAGCATTAGCATCATTACTTCCTGCTTTTCCTCTAGCTCCTGTATATTTAGTAAGTACAACACCGCTACCTATTTGACATGAGTTGTTCTTGTCATATACTGATGCAAAGTTTGGGTCATATCCAGCTGTAACATCTGCTGATAATACTTTAGAATTATAAAATGCTCTTTTCACCTTTAATTCACAGTAATCTTCTTGTAAGTTTATAAGCTCAGATACCACATTTTCAAAGAACTTTGATTTCATTCCCGTATTACCTTCAGACCCTATTTCTTCTTTATCAACACAAATTACAGATGCTGTATACTCTGGATTTTCTATATCAAATATGGCTTTTATTCCTGCAAAAGAACAAACTCTATCGTCATGACCATACGAAATTATCATAGATCTGTCTATTCCTAAATCTTTAGCAAACCCAGCAGGTACTATTTCAATTTCTGCACTAAGGAAGTCTTCTTCATCCATTCCGTATTTTTCATTTAATAATTTTAAAATTGTGTATTTTACTTTATCAGACTCTTCATTTTCATCAGGCATATTTCCGCATAATACGTTTAAATCTTCTCCTCCTATACCATCACTCATTTTTTTAGAGTTTTGATCTGCTGATAAATGAGGTAGTAAGTCAGTTATGCAAAATACTGGATCATTATCTCCATCACCAATAGATATTTCCATAGATGTATTATCTTTTAATATTACAACTCCGTACATTGCTAAAGGAATTGTAACCCATTGATATTTTTTAATACCACCATAATAATGAGTTTTTAACATTGCTAAATCAGACTCTTCATAAAGAGGATTTTGTTTTAAGTCAAGTCTGGGAGAATCAAGGTGACTTCCAATAATTTTAATACCTTCTGATATATTTTTTTCACCTATTACAAATAGTGCTACTCCTTTATCTCTATTAATTGCATATATTTTTTGTCCAGGCTTTATTTCTTTGCTTGACATTGCCTTTTCCAAAGATATATAACCTCTTTCCTTCGCCATATTTACAATTTCTTTTACACATTTTCTTTCTGTTTTACCACGATCTAGAAATTGCATATACTCTTTTGAGTATTGGAAAACATTTTCATAATTATTGTTTTCTCTTACAATTTCCCATCCATTTTTTAACTTGTAGTTTAATTTCATTATACATCCCTCCAAAATATTTTATATTATGAATATAATTATGATAAATGATTTACTAAATTAAACATATATCTGTTTTCACTTACTTTTATTATTTGTCTAAATTCTAACAACATCATTTTCAAATTTCAACAAAAAAAATATTTTCGCAATAGCAAATATTTTCTCTATATTCTAATTATTTCCAATATTAAATATTACTTTTCTAACTATTCAAATTTTAACAGATATTCAATATTCAAATTGTCAAAAATTTAATTATTTAATTAATAATAGTCTGCAATATCTTAAGATAAAATGAACTATAGAAATCTTAGCTTTCCTTTTTTTAAAAAATGATTACTTTAAATATGAATATATAAAATGAAAAAATTCATAAAATTAATTGATTAAAATAAAAACACTGGAATGAAATATCATCCCAGTACATAGTCAAAACTTTTAATTTAAATTCATTTATACATATCCATATGTATATTTAATTTCAGTTTATTATAATTTTACAGTGAATTTTTCTAATTTTTTAAGAGGTAATGGCTTAGAGTAAAAGTATCCTTGAATATATAAATTATTGTGATGTATATTTTTTATTTCATCAATTTGGTATTTTTCTTCAACACCCTCAATAATAAAGTATTTATTTGTTAATAGTGTTATATTAGACAAAAATTTTATTACTTCATTGTTGATTTTAGATTTTGATATATTATCAGCAAAGTATTTGTCTAGTTTAATAATATCAAATGCTACAATTTCTAGCATATTTAAATTTGCATATTCTATTCCAAAATCATCTATAGCAATTTTAAATCCATTATTTTTTAAGATTTCTATGGTAGACTTTATACCCTCTAAGTCTTTAATATGAATACTTTCCAAAATTTCTAAACAAATACTTCCCTTATTAATTTTGTTTTTATCTGCTATTTTTATTATTCGGTTTATAAAATCTTCATTTTCTAATTCTTCAAATGATAAATTAATAGATATATAAAAATTTTTATTTTTATAGCATTTATAATTACTTATTATTTTATAATCATGAATCGCTCTTTCTAAAACCCATAATGTCATCTCAAAAAACATACCTGCTGTTTCTATATCTTTTAAGAAACATGAAGGCAGTAATATTTTATTATTTTTATCTTTTAACCTTAATAAACTTTCAAATCCAACTACTTCATTATTGTTAGGATTAACTATTGGTTGATAATATAAGGTAAAATTATTTTTTTCTTTATTTTCTCTTATCTTTCTCCTCAGTGTTATTTTTTTAATAACAGGATATATAACCTTATATAATATAATAAGTACTAATAATATCACACAAAATAAACTTATTAAATTAATTTCTATAATTTCTTTTCTAAAATACTTGTTGTATGAAGATAATAATTTACTATAATATTTTGACTTATATTTTTCATTAATAATTTCATCAAACTTTTTTACAATGTCTTTACTATTTTCATTTCCGGCAATATAAACAATACCGGATGAATAGTTAAATATATTATTATAATTATTATTTACACTATTTCCATTTGGTAAAGATGTTACATCCGCTCTATCAGTTTCAATCATGTCAACACATTCATCTAGACTTTTAGCTTCTACTAAATCCAGTTTTATATTTTTTACTTTAAATGCATTATTTATCCAGTTAGCAGCTATATCACCTTTAATGTATGCTAATCTCTTTCCATTTAAATAATTTACATCTCCATAAGCAACACTCTGATCTTTTGTATACAAGCTTTGGTTATTCAAAGATATATTATTAACTGAGTAATATAGCTTTTTTGCTCTCTCTTCTCTATAATGCACACCTAATAATATATCAATTTCATTGTTTTTTAATTTTTCTACAGCATTATCCATCCTAACATTTACATATTCATATTTCATATTAGCATCTTTGCACAAAATCTCTAGCAAATCATGATAATATCCAGTTATATTATTATTCTTATCCTTATAATAATACGGTTCATATAAGTATAGTCCAACTTTAATTGTTCTATTATTTGCATATGCAAAAATATTTATTTTTGATAAAATCATTACAAAACATATAGTTAGAAAGAGTATTTTTTTTGTTTTTTTATTCATCCTATTCCCCTTCGATTTATTAAGTATTTTTTACCATTAATATTTTATGGTAAAAAAAGTAATAATTCAAGTTTCTAATAGTTAAAAAGCACTAATTTAAAATTAGCACTTTAGTTAAAAATCATGTTATTTTTCTAATTTAAAAGGGTGTATCATTTTTTGATACACCCTCCAAATTTATTTATTCTATATTATATGGCTTTTTCTTCTTTATCGTCTCTCCAATGTTCAATGTTTTCTAATCCTTTTATGTTAGAAGCATCAAATACAGGTTCTTTTATTCCAGCTTTCTTTTGAGCTGTGTAATCTTGTAAAGCTATAAATGCATATTTACCAAGTAAAGCTATAGCCACTAAGTTTATTATTGCCATTAACCCCATAAATACGTCTGCTAAATTCCAAACTATTTCTACAGTTGCCACTGAACCAAATAAAACCATACCAACAACTAATGCTCTAAATACATTTAACACTGTTTTGTTATTACTCATAAATTCTATATTTGATTGTCCATAGTAGTAGTTTCCAACTATAGAACTGAACGCAAATAGTAATATACATATTGCTAAAAATACATATCCTATTGATCCTATGTGAGAACTTAAAGCTGCCTGAGTTAATTGTATTCCATCAAGTCCTGCTGTTGAATAATCAGGGTATAACAGTACAATAAATGCAGTACATGAACAAATTACTATAGTATCTGTAAATACACCTAAACTTTGGATTAAACCTTGTTTAACTGGATGAGTTGTATCTGCAGTTGCCGCAGCATTTGGAGCAGAACCCATACCTGCTTCATTTGAAAATAAACCTCTTTTTATACCAACTAATATCATACCACTCATTGAGCCCACTGCCATTTCTCTAAATCCAAAAGCACTTTCAAATATAGTTACTATTATTCCTGGTATTTCTGTTATATTAATAGACACAACAAATAATGCAACTAATATATACATAACTGCCAATACTGGCACTATTATTTCAGTAACTTTTGCAACCCTGTGAACACCACCAAATATTACCAACGCTGTTAGTATAGCAATAACTATACCTATTACAAATTTATCTATTCCAAAAGCATTGTTAAATGCAGCTGTTATTGTGTTTGATTGAACTGCATTAAACACAAATCCAAAACATATTGTTATAAGAATTGAGAATAACATTCCCATTTTTTTACTTCCAAGACCTTGCTCTATGTAATATGCAGGTCCTCCTCTAAATGCTTCACCATCTTTTATCTTAAATATCTGTGCTAATGTACTTTCCACAAAACTTGATGCTGAACCAATAAGAGCTATTAGCCACATCCAAAATACTGATCCAGGTCCTCCAGCAACAACTGCCATTGCAATACCTGCTATATTACCAGTACCAACACGAGATGCTGTTGATATACAGAAAGCTTGGAATGATGAAACTGCCCCTTCTTTCTTTTCTCCCTTTACTCCATCACCTAAAAGTCTAAACATTTCTCCGAAATATCTAAATTGTACAAACTTCGTCCTAAAAGTAAAGTAAAGTCCTAATGTAATTAACATTACTATAAGAACTTTTGACCATAAGAAGTCATTAAAGCTTAATACTAAATTGTTTAATAATTCCATTATATTTTTTCCTCCAATAATATTCAAATTTTATTTCTTGTTTTATTAATGCGAAAAATGCATAATTCATTCACGCTTCATTCATTTAAATTAATTATAAGATATTTTTCATCAAATTACAACATGTTTTTGCATAATTTAATTATCATGTTGCAATTTATTCAACAAAAGATTAAGGAAAACAGTTTTCCTGCATTTTTTGAAATAAAAAATAAGATACCCTGAAATGTTTTGCAAGATTCATTTCAAAATATCTTAATTATAAAATTTTTATTTAATTATCTCTACATACATAAGTGTTACCATCTACAGATAATACCATCTCAAAACTTTCCATACTCTGAAGAACTTCTTTTTCACTATTTACCCTTTTATCTGTATCCCTCATATTAGCAAATATATTTGCTATTATTGCTCCTGAAATATTGTGCCATACACTAAATATAGCTCCAGGTACAGTAGCCATAGCTAAATTAGGGAAAGATGTAGTGGCAAGTCCCATGCCAAACATTACTATCATTAATAAGTAGTTAATCCAAGAAGTTTGTATCCAACTAAGAGAAGTAGGACAAACAAAGCTACTGCAGCTACTATAAGTACGATAATTGCCATATACTTTCCAACAGATTTACTTACTTTTTCTAATGTTTCCATTTATCTCTGCCCTTAAAATTTTTTAAGTCTGTATTAAAACTCCAATACTGCCCCTCTATCTCCAGAAGTAACCATTTTACTATACCTACCTAAATAACCAGTAGTTATCTTCGGTTCTCTTGGAGTCCAAGCTTTTCTTCTTTTTTCTAGTTCTTCTTCAGATACTAGCATCTCTAAAGTTTTTTCATTTATATTTATTCTTATTAAATCCCCTTCTTTAACTAAGGCTATAGGCCCTCCAACTGCTGCTTCTGGTGAAACATGGCCTATAGATGCTCCTCTAGATGCTCCTGAAAAGCGTCCATCAGTTATAAGAGCAACACTTTCTCCTAGTCCCATACCTGCTATGGCTGAAGTTGGATTTAACATTTCTCTCATTCCAGGGCCACCTTTTGGACCCTCATATCTTATTACAACCACGTCACCTGCTACTATTTTTCCACCTTTTATTGCGGCTACGGCATCTTCTTCACAGTCAAACACTCTAGCTGGACCAACATGTACTAGCATTTTATCACAAACTGCTGATCTTTTAACTATAGATCCATTTGGTGCAAGATTTCCTTTAAGAGCTGCAAGTCCTCCTGTTTCACTATATGGATTTTCAATCGTTCTTATAGTTTCTTGATCTTTATTTTCACATCCTGCTATGTTTTCAGCAATAGTTTTTCCAGTAGCAGTTATTAAATCTGCATATAGTAACCCCTTTTTGTCTAGTTCATTCATCACAGCATATACTCCACCTGCTTCATTTAAATCTTCCATATATGTATATCCTGCTGGTGCTAAATGACAAAGATTAGGAGTTTTCTCACTTACCTCATTTGCTAAGTCTAATGTTAATTTTATCCCCGCTTCATGTGCTATGGCTGGTAAATGAAGCATTGAGTTGGTAGAACACCCTAGAGCCATATCCACAGTTAATGCATTCATAAATGCTTTTTTAGTTAATATGTCTTTTGGTCTTATGTCTTTTTCATAAAGTTCCATAACTTTCATACCAGCATGTTTAGCAAGTTTTATTCTCTCTGAATATACTGCTGGTATTGTACCATTTCCTTTTAATCCCATACCTATAGCTTCTGTTAAACAGTTCATTGAGTTTGCTGTGTACATTCCAGAACAAGACCCACATGTTGGACATACTTTATTTTCAAATTCAGTTACTTCTTCTTCAGTCATATTTCCTGCAGCAAAAGCTCCTATGGCTTCAAACATGGATGATAAACTCCTTTTTTCTCCTTTAACACGACCTGCGAGCATAGGTCCTCCACTTACAAATACTGTGGGAACATTTACTCTTGCAGCTGCCATTAAAAGCCCTGGTACATTTTTATCACAGTTTGGAACCATAACTAATGCATCAAGTTGATGAGCAAGCGCCATTGATTCTGTTGAGTCTGCTATAAGCTCCCTAGTTGCAAGTGAGTATTTCATTCCCTCATGGCCCATGGCTATTCCATCACATACTGCTATTGCTGGAAATACAACAGGAGTTCCGCCTGCCATGGCAACGCCTAGTTTTACTGCATCTACTATTTTATCCAGATTCATATGCCCTGGTACTATTTCATTATATGTACTTACTATCCCAACTAAAGGTTTATTCATTTCCTCTTCTGTATGACCTAATGCATTAAATAAAGAACGATGTGGTCCTTGCTGCATGCCTTTTCTCACATTATCACTTTTCATTTTATTTCCCCCTGTCATTTTTATATTCTAAATTTTCAAACAATTCATTTTGCAATTAAGTATGTTATAATATTATTATCTATTACACAGTTGTCTGACAACTTTAAACGTTGTATAACATAATATTAGTTCTACATATGTATAATGTCAATTAAATTTTTAAATATACTTTTAGGAGGATTACATGAAAAGGAAAGAACCTTCATTATCTTTGCAAATTGCTGATGATTTAAAAGAAAAAATAATAGTAAAAAAAGAATACAAAATTGGAGATAAGTTACCCAACGAAAATTTATTATCAGATGAATTAAATGTTAGTAGAACCACTCTAAGAGAAGCTATTAGAATCCTTGTAACAGAAAATATTCTAGAAATAAAGCGAGGTAAGGGAACTTATATTCTTAATGATAATATAGATAATCATAATCTTAGCAAACTAAGTAATACAGTTTCTGATTTAAAAGATTTACTTGAACTTCGACTTATAATAGAACCTATGGCTGTTTATTATGCCACTAAAAGAGCTACTGAGAAAGATGTTGAGAACATATTACATTATGGTAAAAATGTTGAAGAGAAAATTTTAAATAATGAAGATAGAAGTGAAGATGAGTTATATTTTCATAACGCCATTGCAAAAGCTAGCCACAATGCTTTTATCAAAGATTTAATGCCAATAATTAATGAAGCTATTAACAAAGGTGTTAATTTATCTAAAGAATTTCATAAGATAAATGAATTAACTCTTAGGGATCATAAAATGATTATGGACTTTATAAAGGATAGAAATGCTGAGGGTGCCAAGGTTGCCATGGAATTACATATTATAAATGCCATGACTGTATTCGGCATACAAAGTAAGTAAAATCGTTAATAAATTACTTTTCAAAATTTTCTGAAAATTAGTAGCTTTTCTTATCATTTTTGTATATACTATATTTAAAGTAATAAATAAAGTTTATTGCTAATATAGTTAAATAAAATAATAATATTCCAAAAAGAAAGGTGATTACTTTGAAAAGTGAAAGAGAAGAAAATAAAGTTTGTAAACAAGTTATAGGATTCGATCCAATTAGATGTGAATGTAAGACTATTACAATGTGCAATTTACAATCTGGAGGAAAAACTCTATTTAGCCTTCAAAAATTAATGGTAGGTTTGAGTTTTGATTTAATAAATTTCAAATTACAACAACTAGAAGAAATAGGTTTAATATACAAGAGTGTTAACTATTCATATCCTGCAGAAATAAAATATTTCTTAACTATAAAAGGTTGGGAATGTGTAAGATCTCTACGTAGCTATGTGGATGTAGATAGTATAGCAGTATAGGAGATATCTTTACAAATGATGTATATAATATATGTTGAAAAATAAACGCCAAGTTAAATAACTTGGTGTTTATTTTTTACTAAAATTTACATTGTATTTTTTTATTTATTTTTTTCTGGGATAGTTACCTTTTAGTAAGTATTATATTTTGTTTTCTGTGTAAAATATATATAAACAATTAGTTAAAGGAGAGTTAAAATGAATAGTCATCATGATACAGTCAACATGGAAAATAATTTTCATCCTATAAGGGGCAAATACAAATCTTCAATACTTTATAATCTATCAACTGGCAAAAAAAGATTTACTGCCTTACAAAGATCCATTGGCCAAGTAAGCCATAAAGTACTGTGTGAAAAATTAAAAGAATTAGAAAGTGATAATTTAATTCATAAAAAATATTTTTATGAATATCCTCCAAGAGTAGAGTACTTTTTAACTTCGAAAGGATTTGAATACTCAAAGCTTATTAAGCAATTTGAAATATTAACATAAAAGCCAAGGAAAAATCCTTGGCTTTAATTTATTTTATATTATTTCTATAAAAATCTCTTATTTGTGTATATGCATCTTCCAATTTACCATCAGAATACTGAAGATTTACATTGTAGTCTCCTCTTACCTTATTTTTAGGCTGTGGGAATTTTATATTTTTAACTTCCTCATCTTCTTTTTTAAGCTTTATTGCCAGTACATCTACTGGTCTGTCTTTGTATGAGTCTTTATCAATATAAATTTCAGATATTTCATTCCAAGATATATATTTTCCCTTTGTATACTTTGTTTTAATTCCTTCTTTATTAACATTGAGAATTGCACTAGGTACAATTAGTGACTTAATTAAATAAAGCGTTGCTGCTCCAAATACAATCAAAGATATAATTCCTAATATATAAGAGCTACACAACATCATATAGGCACAACCTAGATCAGCAATTATTACTAAAAGTAAATACATTAATATATCTTTTCTAGACCTTCTATATACTATTTCCTTTTCCATATATATTCCCCCTTTGATAAATATGCATATATTTACATTATAACTGAAAAAATAAGCTGAGGGGTTAATTTCATCTCACAATATAAATAATTGTTATCCTTTATTAATGTTTATTATTAATCGCCCTATTAATAAGTTAGAATCATTACATGGAAGAATCTTATGAGTTAATATTTGAAAGTTATTATTATTTAATTTTTCATATAATCTTGTAAATATTATTTCATTTTCAAATACTCCTCCACTTAAGGCAACTATATTTAAGTCATATAATTTTCTTAAGTACAGACATATTCTGAAAGAAAATTCTACTATTGTGTTGTGAAATTTCATAGCTATAATACATGGATTTATATTATTTATGACGTCTTTGAATACTTCTTCTACTATATAATCTGTGTCCACTACAAATTGATTATTTTCATAGTTAATTTCAAATTTGTAGTAATCCTTTGTATTCATAGATTTCTTCGCCAAATTTTCCAACTCAACACAAGCTTCTCCATCATAAGAAATTTTATTTTGAAAATTTAAAAATGCACTTATTCCATCAAATAATCTTTCCATAGAAGAAGTAATAGGTGTATTAACATTATTTTTAATCATGTATAGTATGGTATTATAATTTTTATATTTAATATAACTAAAAAGATTATTTATACTTAAATTACTTATTAGCTCTTCCACAGGAAAATTTAGTTTATTACTTGACCATGATTCAAGTAAACTTACTGCCATCTTCCAAGGCGCTTTAGTCGCATTGTCTCCTCCAGCCATTTTCATATATTTTAAATGACCTACTTTTTTAAAATTTTTATTGTCACAAATTAAAAACTCACTACCCCATAAATTTCTATCTTCCTCACAGCCAGTTCCATCAAAACACAATCCTATAACTTTTTCTGTTATATTATTTTCAAACATACAACTTACTATATGAGCGTGATTATGATTAACATTTGCTTTGGTTACATAAGTATCTTTTAAATTAATAAAATCATACCCTCTTCCAACTCTTGTTATTCTCTCTTCATTTAAAAGTACTTTTAATACAGATTCTTCTCTTGGTACATCAATTTCCTTATTATGAACCACAAAAAAATCTGCAACATTTTTTAAAGTTTCCAAAGCATCTTTATTTTCATATACCATAGGCATACTGCTTATATTACCACTTGTAATTACTAGTGTTTTAAGTTCATCATCAAATAACATACTATAAATAGTTGTATATGGTAACATCACTCCTAAAGAATTTTTATTAAAGGAAATATTATTAGGTAGGTTATTGTTTTTCTTTTTTAGAATAACAATAGGATTATCGCTCCTATTTAGCAGACTTTTTTCTTTTTCATTAAGATAACAATGATTTTTAACTTCATCAATATCTTTCATCATCAATGATAAAGATTTTGATTTTATATTTTTTCTTTTTCTCAAATTTGCTATGGCTTTGTGATTTGTTCCATCACAAACTAAGTAAAACCCTTCTAATCCTTTAATTGCTATAATCTTACCTATTTTTATAAGCCTTTTTACTTTCTCTATAATTTTATTATTATCACTATACTCTCTACCATATTTATCTATTAATTTAAGATTCAGCTCACTAGTTTTGTAGCAAGTTTCTTGGGAATTAAACCGCCTCTCTAAATGAGTACTTTCTATTCTTATTTCTTTATTTTCTATTTCAAATTGTTCTATTTTTTTACTACTCATATTATCACTTCATTTCTTTCTTTTTTATCCATATACTACCTCCTATTTGTAAAATATCTTCTATATTATAAATATTCTTAATTTCCTTTGAAAATACATATATAGTTTTTTTAAACAGTATACATAATCTTTTATAAGTCTAGTTTTATTTATTTACATTAAATACCAAATTAATGTATCACATTCATCATTTTTCTTATTTAATACATACTATTTATTCAATATCGCAAAAATAATATTGTATTTTATAATAAATGATGTTATTATATCCTCAACAAATGTTTATGCACATAAACAAATATTAATTTTAGGTGATTAAATGACTTATAGAGAAAAAGAAATTTTACAAATCCTAAAAAGTAATCCTATGATTTCACAACAAGAACTGGCAGATATGTTAAATATATCTCGTGCTTCTGTGGCTGTTCATATAACTAATTTAATGAAAAAAGGACAGATTTTAGGCAAAGGTTACATTTTAAGAAAAGAAAATTACGTTACAGTTATTGGTGGATCAAATATGGATATTCAAGGTTTTCCAAATAATCCTCTAATAATGCATGACTCTAATCCTGGTAGGGTTGATATATCTATGGGTGGAGTTGGCAGAAATATAGCAGAAAATTTAAGTAGACTAAATGTTAATACTAAACTTATTTCAGCTATAGGAAATGACTTATATGGAAATACTATTCTTTCTGAGTGTAAAAATCTAAATATAGATGTGAATGATTGTTTTGTATCAGATGAATACTCTACTTCAATTTATGTTTCTATATTAAACCACTCAAAAGATATGCAACTTGCCATAAGTCATATGGACATCATTGAAAAACTGGATGAAACTTTCATTCATTCAAAACATAAATCAATAGATGACTCCAAGGCCATAGTTTTAGATACTAATTTATCTAAGGAAACTATAGATTTTATCACAAGAAATCACAGTCATTTACCAATTTTCGTAGATACTGTTTCTACTTCTAAATGTATAAAAATAAAAGATATACTTAATAGGTTCGAAGGAATCAAATTAAACAAATATGAAGCAGAAACATTATCTGGAATTAAAATAGAAAATTTAGATAATGCTAAAAAATCTTGTGAATACTTTATAGAAAAAGGTGTTAAAAGTGTATTTATAACACTAAGTAGTGATGGTGTGTATTGTGCTAACAAAGAAAAAACACTTCACATACCTGGTATAAAAATTGATATAATAAATGCCACTGGAGCTGGAGATGCTTTTATGTCCGGTATAGTTTATGGGTTTATGAATGATCTTGATATAGAGCAAACTGCAAAGTTCTCTGTTGGAGCATCAATTTTAGCACTATCTCATAAAGATACAATCAATCCTAATTTAAGCGAGGATTTAATAAATAAAACAATAAAGGAGTTAATATAATGTTAAAAAAATATTTACAAATACATCCAGAAGTTGAAGCAGCCGTTAAGGAAGGAAGACCAGTTGTTGCTTTAGAATCTACAATAATATCTCATGGTATGCCATACCCACAAAACGTTGAAATGGCTAGTACTGTTGAAAATATAATAAGAGAAAATGGTGCAGTTCCTGCAACTATAGCTATACTAGATGGAGTTTTAAAAGTTGGTTTAACTAAAGAAGAAATAGAATTATTAGCTACAAGCAAAAATGTAGTTAAAGCTTCTAGAAGAGACTTACCATTTATAATATCTAAAAAATTAACTGGAGCTACTACTGTTGCTACTACTATGATACTTGCAGATCTTGCTGGTGTTAAAGTGTTTGCTACTGGTGGAATAGGTGGAGTTCATAGAGGTGGCGAAACTACTATGGATATATCTGCTGACTTAGAAGAATTAGCTAATACTAATGTTGCTGTTATATGTGCTGGAGCTAAGTCTATATTAGATATTGGTTTAACTTTAGAATACTTAGAAACTCACGGTGTTCCAGTAGTAGGGTTTGGAACTGAAGAAATGCCTGCTTTCTACACTAGAAAATCAGGATTTGGTGTTGACTACAGAGTAGACTCTTCTGTGGAAGTAGCTGAAGCTTTAAAAGCTAAGTGGGACTTAAATCTAAAAGGCGGTATGGTTATAGCTAATCCAATACCTAAAGAATTTGAAATGGATTATGATACCATAACTAATGCCATAGAATCTGCTTTAAAAGAAGCTGAAGAGAAACATATAGGTGGAAAGCAAGTTACACCTTTCTTATTAGATAAAGTAAAAACTATAACTGAAGGAAAATCTCTTGCCTCTAATATAGAACTTGTTTACAACAATGCTAAAGTTGCTGCTAATATAGCAAAAGACTTAGCTGATTTAAATAAATAATAATCCTAAAAAGGGCTGTAGTACAACAACTTTTAATACTTGTACCACAGCTCCTTATTTTTTATAATTATTTTAATTCTCATTTAAAAATAATTCTTTTAATAATTTTGTATTTAATAGCAGTCCTATTATGACTACTTTGGTCTTACATATTTTATTCATATATTCATAAGAATAATTCCTTGGAGTAAAGTCAAAATGAACAGTTTTACCATTTTCAATTTGAATTATTCCTTTTCCCCTTAATACATATCCCTGTTTTTTATCATTTAGTAATTCTAATACTTCTTTTAATTCTTCTTCTGTAAAAACCTTAGGTTTATCTATTGTAGTAGATTTCAATAACTTCTTAATTCTAGTTGTATCATTTAAATTTTCTTTTATAACAACTCTATTTATTTCTAAAGCTTCAATATAATGTTTTAAGTTTAATTCTCTTTTTAAATACCAATCTTCTTCTATTATATAGGCTTGCTCATTATAGTCACTAAGTTTCCATATAATAGGTTCAAGCTCATTTTTGTTCACTCCTTCAAAATGACTAAGTAGTATAATGTTTGCATTTTTAATTTGATTTAAATAAAAATCTCCAAAATTATCTTCATACTCATAAAAATTGCATAAATCTACTATTGTTATTACATTATTGATTATCATTTCTTTCTTTGAATACTTACATATATCTTGGCACAGTTTAATTATGTCTGATAACATGGCAACTCCAGAAGGTTCTATTATAATTCTATCTAAACTAGTTTCTTCAATTAGGGATAATATTGCTTCTTTAAAGTTACCTATTAAACTGCAACATATACATCCTGATGGTAATTCTTTTATTATAAAATCTCCCTTTATTAAATCACTATCTATAGACATATCCCCAAATTCATTCTCAATAATAGCAATTTTTTCATCTGTATTTTTAACAAACTCATTTAAAAAAGTTGTTTTTCCAGCACCTAAAAATCCTGAAATAATATCGATTTTTATACTCATTTTCTCTCCTCTTTTGTCTTAATTTAACTTAATTCAATTATAAGAGTAACATATAAAAAATATTTATTGAAATTGATATTTTCTATAAAGTTTGAGTAAATATAAATTTTATTGATATATATTAACATGAGAAACTGTAGTTTTTTAATTTACATATTTATTATTTCGTATCTAAATCCTGTTTCTTTCATTAAATCTAAGTATGGAATTGGATTAAAATACTCTGGTGAAAATACTCCTTCTCCCTTCCATATTCCCCTAGCAATAAGTTCTATAGTAAGAGCTGCACCAAATCCTGTTTGAGCTACTACTGCTTGCATGCCCCAATCTTTTATTGATTGTTTATTTTCAAATGGTTGATATATAAAAATTTCTTTTTTCTTTCCATCTTTTATACCTATACAATGAACTCCAACAAGCATCATGCCTATCATTTCATCACCTATCTCTTTTGGTTGCGGAGCACATGCTGCAACTACATCCCTTGGCACTACTTTTACTCCACCCACATCAACAGGGTGTATACTTCTAAGACCTAATGAATCTATTACTTTTAAAGCATTTACTAAAGATGGGTCTAAAGCTATTTTAAAAGTAGCTTTTTTAAGACCATATTTACCTAAATATCTTTGCATAGTAACTACTTCTTCATGTTCTACTTTTATCAAATTATTTTCTCCAACACCTTCAGGCATTATAAATGTTTCTTCTCCACTAAAAGCATCTTCCACTATAAATCCACCCTTGTCTTTATTATACTCCACATTAGGATTCATAACTTCATCTAAAATAGTCCATACATTAAATCCAAAAGTTATATCATTTTCTTTGGCACCTGGTATTTCTAAGTTTCCACCATCTTTTACATGCACTTCATGTAGTTCATCAAATTCATACTCTGCAGCATATTTTGCAAATACATTTACTACACCTGGGTCTATACCCATGCATATACAAGCCATTTGATTTTTATTCTTCCAGTTTTCATGCCTATCAAAGTTGTACTTGGTCATAGGCTCTATATAGCTATTTTCTATTCCTATACCAAATTTAGGATTATCCATAGGTACTGACCATGTTCCCATACTACCATAACTTGCTCCACCCTCATAAGCAGCATCAAATATTTGATTACTTACAAATGGAGCCGCAGAATCCATTACAAAATCTATATTATACTCTTTAATTAATTCAATCATCTCATTTTTATTTTTAGCATCAACTTGAACTGCCTTATAATTTTCTTTTTCCTTTAAATTTTCTATTACTTCTTTAGCTCTATCTAAATTATAATCCGCAACTAAAACAAATTCTAACCATTCTCTATAATTTTCTCTACTTTGCAGTATTTTTAGTATTGATTCTCCTACTGCTCCTGATCCTACTAACATCATTCTCATAATAATTTATATCTCCCTTATTTAAATTTATAAATATACATTTATACATAAATATGATTTTTCAAAAGCAAAAAAGGACAGAATAATAAGCATACTAAAATTAAGTATCTTATTACTCTGTCCTTTTGCCAGTTGGTTATAGCCACGTAGGCGACGGTATCCGTTCTCTCCAAAGCTTCGTCAAATAATCTTCCTTTTGCCTGTCAGTTTCAAAAAAGATTAAGATAAATTCTTTTTTTTGCTTCTTCGGCCTTACATTTAAGTAATGTCTAAGATTATTCTCATCCGATCATATTTATTTTACTATTTATATTTTATAATATATATTTTCATTGTCAATATATAATTTAGATTACTCTTTAAATTTATGTATATTTTACATATAAAAAGCCTTAGTAATTGTTTTCAATTTACTAAGGCTTTTTTAATACAATTATTTTTTATTTTTTAATATATTTTCTATTATTCCTTTACATCTACCACAACCAGTTCCTGCTTTAGTCTCTTCCATAACTTGTTCTACTGTTTGTGCACCACTTTTAACCGCTGCTACAACTTCATTTACAGATACATTTTGGCATTTACAAACATTTTGTACTACCCTATCAATTTCTCTATATTCTTCATCATTTTCTATAACTATATCTGTCATGACCTTAACATCTTGTACCGTTCTAGCTCCTTGTGCCTGAGCTGCTCTAACTTTTATATATTTTTCCTTATCTAAAATCATATCCATACTCCTTATATTTATAAATAATATTATTTTTCATTTTAAATTTATTATTCCATTTTAGTGTAGGTTTATACAAATATCATTTTTTAATATAATTCTATCTTTTTGTATAAGTTAATACTGCAATTCCACCTGAGAAACTATAATTTTTTAAATGTAAATTTATAGTTGGATTATTTTCCAAAAATAACTTTCTTCCCTTACCTAATATACAAGGAATTATACCGATTATGTACTCATCTATAACATCAGATTTTATGAATGTATCTGCTAAAATTGCACCACCAAATATCCATATATTCTTTCCTTCTTCTTTTTTTAGGTTAAGTATTTTTCCAACAATATCTCCATTTATAATCTCCACATTATCTTTATTTATATTAAGTTTCTTATTGGTAACTAAGTAAATTTTTTTATCTGAAAATTCATCAAAAGTTTCTCTAGGTATATCTTCATAAGACTTTCTTCCCATCACTATTGTATCGCAAGTTTCTAAAAATTTATTAAACTCAAATTGTCCTTTAGTATCCAGTGAATTATTATCCTCTCCCACAATCCAATCAAATCCACCATCTTCATCGCTTATATATCCATCTATACTCATAGCTAAGTTAAAGATTATTTTTCTGCTCATTATATTTCTCCTTTTATTCAATAATTAAATATCCTTAAATAGTATTTCCTTTATATACCCATTATTAGTACACTTAAATAAAAAAGATAGTAATAGTACATCAATGTATTATTACTATCTTTACAATAGATCAGCTAATTCTTTAATTAATTTTAAAACTATTATTCTGCATAAGCATCTTTTCCAATTAAGTAATATAATCTGTCATCATTACTAATTGAAAATAGCTTATTTTTAAATAATCTAGTCACATTATTTTGTATATTTTTATTGCTTTCATAATCATAACCATTTACTTTTAGTATTTTACTATCCTTAGATAATTTTTCATAAGTTTTATCACTTACAACAAACTGATTCTTAAAAAGTCCAGTTATTAAGATTTTCTTATTAAGAACACCTTTTATTTTTATATCAATATCCTTTGCTTTAAATTCCTTTACTTCTTTTTGCTTGTTTAAATATGATAAATTCTTTATCCCATCATATCTAGGTATAATCATGGCTTCATCACCAGAAAGGTCAACCACTTTAAGACTTTTATCTTTAGCTAATTTATTATATTCTGTTTGCTTGATAACTACAGTTCCTTTGTCATCTACTTTAAGCATATCAAAGTTAGTCTCTTTTGCATTTGAACCTTTCAATGCTTCATTTATTGCTTCTTCTTGTGATTTTTCCTTTTTATTGCCTTCTTCTGATATATATATAAGTCTGTATGGATAATCATTAATTAATGATTTATATACAGATACACCACCTACAATAACTAATATTCCTAAAACTGCTGCTATAACTTTTCCTTTTGAAAATTTCATTTTACCATCTCCCTTATATTTAATAAATCTAATTGCTCTAAATCCAACAAACAACACGAAAAATATATTTTTATTTTATATTAGGTAGATTTTTTCAACAATTGATTTACATTACAGAAATATTACATTTTTGATAGTTTATTTTAATTAATATTAATCAAAATAAAAAGGATGGCATTAGCCATCCTTTTCTACTTGAATATATTTTATTTTTAAATTACTTCCTTTAAAGATGTATTTATATTTTCATCACCTTCTTTTACACAAACAATAACAGGTATATTAGTTAAATCTTCTATCATTTTTTTATTATCAATATGTATCATATTATTTTCATCATAGTTATTAAGAATAATGCCTATTATTGAAAAGCCTTGAGATTTGGCATATTCTGCTGTAAGAACTGTATCATTTATTGTTCCAAGTCCTCCATCAGCAACTATAATAATAGGAAGATTTAGTAATTTTATAATATCAGTTAACATTATTTTTTTATCATCAAATCTTAAAGGACAAATAATTCCTCCACATCCCTCAACAACCATAAAGTCGTAATTCTTACTAATTTTATCAAAATCTGCTTTTATTTTATTTGACTCAATAAATTCATTATTTATTTTTGCTGCTAAGTGAGGAGATACCGGTTCTTTAAATATATAACTTACTAAGTCTTTCGGATTGTAATTTAAATTTGATCTAATGCATACTTCCTTTGCATCTCCAGGTATTAATTCATTATCTTCCAAATAAGCTCCACTTAAAGCTCCTTTAAAATATCCGCAGTTCACATTATTTTCTCTAAGATTTTTTACTATTAAAGAACTAACATAAGTTTTACCCACATCTGTGGAAGTACCTGTAATAAATACACCTTTATTCATTACACTTCACCTCATATCCAAGTTTCTTTATGATTTTCATATCTTCATCAATAGTAATTCCAGAAGTGGTTAACATATCTCCTGTAATTGCAGCGTTGGCACCTGATGAGAAAACACTTAATCCTTTATCTTCTAAGAGACCTCTCCCTCCAGCCAAACGAAGTTGTGCGTTAGGTAGAATAAATCTATAAATAGCGACTATTTTTCTTACCTCGTCCAATGTTAATACTTTATTATTTTCTAATGGTGTACCTTTTATAGGGTTTAGTATATTAATAGGCACTGAAGTTATCCCTAAATCTCTAAGTGTAAATGCTAAATCGATACGATCTTCCATATTTTCACCAAGACCCATTATTCCACCAGAACAAACTGTAAGGCCTGCTTTCTTAGCAGCTTTTATAGTTTCAATTTTTTCATCATAAGTATGAGTAGTACATATTTGCGAGAAAAATCTTTTGCTACTTTCTAGATTATTATGATATCTTATTACACCTGCTTCTTTTAATTTACATAGCTCTTCATAAGTTAATAAACCGCCAGAAGCACATAATTTAATTTTACAACTTTTTCTTATTTCTATATATGTGTCACATAGGGAGTCTACTTCTTTTGAACTTAACTTTTTCCCACTTGTAACAACAGAATAACGACCTACATTTTTTTCATCATTATAAATTGCTTCTTTTTTCATTGAATTTGTATCTAATAATTCATAATTTTCAACTTCAGATTTATAATGACTAGATTGAGCACAAAACTTGCAGTCTTCTGAGCATCTGCCACTTTTACCATTTACTATGGTACATAAATCAAATTCATTACCACAAAAGTGCTTTCTAATTTTGTCAGCTTCTTTGCATAAATCTTCTGTATCATATTTTAATAAACTTAAAGCAGTATCTTTATCTATTAATTCTTCATTGATTATTGTTTCACTAATTTTTTTAAGCATAATTCCAACTCCTTCTTAAATTACTATGTTTACTAATATTAAAATTAAAATACGGCTTTAAGCATAATTTACATTTTCTCTTTTTACATATTTACTTAATTTTGAACCTACTAAACTAGCTGTAATACATAAAACTATATCTCCAGGAATGTCTAGCGGAAAACATGATAGAAATATTGCTAAAAAAGGCATTTTAGTTCCCATATAAAAATTTAAAATAAAATATTTATATGTAAGACCAATGGCATAAGTAACTAAAAAACCACAAAAAGCTGCTATTAAGTACTTAGATATTTTCTTACTTTTTATTTTCTCGCAAACAAATCCTGTAACAAATGCACATAATATAAATCCTATCAAATATCCGAAACTAGGTCTTAGTATATATGTAAGTCCTCCACCTGCTGCAAATATAGGAAATCCCATAAGACCTGTTATAACATATACCAATACTGAAATTCCTCCAAGTTTTGATCCAAGTAACATACCTGCTAACAATACAAATAAAAATTGTAGTGTAAAATAATCAAGATTTGGTATTGGTATTTGAATAAATGCACTTATGGCAATCATTGCTGCAAATAAGCCACAAATAACTATTTTAGATGTTTTATTTTTTAATTCAATCATTTTTAGTTCTCCTAAATTTTATAAGTTTATACTTAGAAGTATAGTTATGATTTTTATTTGTGTCAACCTTTTTATTTTTATAGGTTTACATTTATTTTTATATATGACACTTGAATTATTATCCTTTTTTTGCATAAACTAATTACAATTATTAGTTAAGGAGGAATTATAATGGATATAGTTTATAACATTTGTCTTACTTTAGTTCTTATTGGAGCTATTAACTGGGGGCTAGTAGGATTATTTAAATTTGATTTAGTAGCTGCCCTACTAGCTGGAGGAGGAGATTTTGGTAATATAAGTTCCATAAGTAGAATTATATATACATTAGTAGGACTTTCTGCTCTTTATGTGGGCATACAGTTTATACTACTTTACATTTAATAACGTCAAATAAAAAAAGTATTTGATGATTTAATTAATATCATAAAATACTTTTTTATTTCTTTAATTTATTTATGGAAGTAATACTGTATCTATTACATGTATAATTCCATTTATCGCCATTATATATGTTATAATCACTTTGGAGTCATTAATAAATACTTCTTTAGCATCAAACTTCCTTTAGCCACATGATATAGTAAAATATCATTAAGTTTATCCTTGTTTTCAGCTTTTAATCCTTCTACCAATGTGGTAAATTTACTGCTATATCCTTTTCTTTTTTATTTTCCATAGCAAAAACTGAAGAAGTTTGTGATGTGAATATTGTTAAAATCATTAATTAAATAATTGTAAATCAGGTAATCCTGTGTAGAGATTTTAATCTATATTCTTTTTATTTTTAATAATTTTTTTCATAAAAATAAAATTTTATTCTTGCGAAGTTTGTCGAACTTTGTTATTATAAATATACAGTTATTTCCCCAATAACTGATTACTCCCCAAATAAATATATTCCCTAAAAACCCCTTTTTATAATATATTTTAAAATCCTTGCTTGATCGGTAAAGCAAGGATTTTTTTTTATGTGTTTTTATAAACTTGAACAACTTACTTCTATGTTTTTTCTTGATGTTTCATTTTTTAAGTATTTTTCATTTTCATTTGATTTATTATTATATTTTAACAGTAAGGCAGAATTCATAATAACTAAAACTGAGCCAGCATTATGAACAAGAGCTCCTACTACAGGACCTAGCATACCTGTCATGGCAAGAATAACTGCCACAAAATTAAGTCCCATGGAAAAAGTAAGATTTATTTTAATCGTCTTCATCATATGTTTTGATAATTTTAATAAATGAGGTAAATTATCTATATCATCTCTAACAAGTACAATATCGGCTGCATCTACTGCTATATCACTACCAACGCCGCCCATGGCAATTCCTACAAATGCCTTTTTAAGAGCTGGAGCATCGTTTATTCCATCTCCAACCATACAAACCATTTTCTTTTCTTTTTCTTGGCTATCTTCAATTACTTTTAATTTATCTTGAGGAAAACATTCTGATTTTACTTCTTTTATATTAACTTGAGATGCAATACTTTCTGCCACATATTTATTATCTCCAGTTAAAAGAACAGGTGTTATTCCTAAATTTTTTATACTTTCTATCATAAACTTAGACTCATCTCTAAGTGTATCACTAAGTATTACGTAACCACCAATTTTATCATCTATTCCAATATAAATTATTGATTTGCCTTTATTTTTATATTTTTCTCTAATAAATCTAATTTCGTCTCTTTTAAATTTTTCATCTAAAAGCAGATGTTTATTACCAGCTATTATTTTTTTATTATTTACTTTTGCAACTACTCCTCTACCTGGAATTATTTCAAATTCCTGCGGAGAATCTATTTCTATTTTGTGATTTTCTTTAAAAGAAGATACTATTGCCCTACCAAGAGGATGCTCTGAGTACAGTTCACATGAAGCAACCATTTCATAAAGTTCTTCATTGTTTAAATTATTCATTACACTTACAACCTCTTCAACCTTTGGCTTTCCATAAGTTAAAGTACCTGTTTTATCAAAAGTAATTTTACTTATTTGTGAAAGTCTCTCTAGTGCATCTCCTTCTTTTACTAAAATACCATGTTTTGAAACATTTCCTATGGCTGCTACTATAGCAGTTGGAGTTGCTAAAACTAATGCACAAGGACAAAAAACAACAAGAATTGTAACTGCTCTTATTATTTCTCCCGTTAATAGCCAAGTTAAAATAGCGCTGGAAAAAGCAGCTATAACAATATATGTTGCCCATTTATCTGCAACACCTACTATTTCTGCTTTACTGGCATCTGCACTTTGTACCAACTTTATCATTCTTTGAATAGAACTATCTTCTCCAACCTTTGTTGCTTTCATTTCAAAAGATCCAAACTGATTAACTGCCCCAGAATACACACTATCTCCTTCACTTAAATCAAGTGGGATAGATTCCCCACTCATAATAGAATTGTCTATAGATGTTTTACCTTTTGTAATTACTCCATCCACTGGTATTATTTCTCCTGGATTAACTCTAAGTATATCTCCAACTTTAGCATCTTTTGCATTAATAGATTTTTCTTCATTATTTACTATTACCCTTGCTAATGTAGGTGTCAAATGTACTAGTTTTTCAATTCCTTTTCTTGATTTTCTAACTGTAAATTCTTCAAGAAAAGCTCCTATTTGCATTATAAATGCCACTTCACCAGCTGCAAATACCTCTCCAATTATAACTGATGCAATAAGTGCCATAGATACTAGTACATCTGCTTTTATATCAAACTCTGTAACAAGACCTTCTATAGCTTCTTTTATGATGGGAATACCACAAAGTATTATGGAAATCCAAGCTAAGTCTAAATTAAATAATTTTATATGACTAAAACTAAATATAAGTGCAATTCCTGATATGAGCAAAAATAAAATGTCTCTTTTTATTTCATCTTTAAATATATTTTTCATAATATGCTTACTCCTCCTTATTAAAATATACCCCCCTAGGTATACCTAAATTATACCCATAGGGGTATAATTTAGCAACAAGAATATTTGTTTTTTAAAAATAAAACAAGGTTATTAGCTCCTCGCTAAACAACCTTGTTTTATAAAATTTATATTTGATTATTTTACATTCTTGAAAAGTATTCAATTGCCTTTGCAAAATCTTCTATTGTTTTATCTGCATCTCCATGTTCTATCCCCTCTTTAACACAGTGATGTAAATGACCTTCTAAAACTATTTGCCCCACTTTATGAAGAGCTGACTTTGCTGCATTAATTTGCATAATTATATCTTCACAAGGCACATCTTCGTCTACCATTCTATCAACTGCATTCAACTGACCTATTATTTTTTTCATTCTTCTGTGTATATTATCTGAATCCATACATTGTTTCATAAGTTATCCTCCTAATTGTTTTCATTTATATATAATGGATTTTTATCAATTTGTATTATAGTCATTATATTATTATATGTTAAATATTTCTATATAATTTTTCTGAAAAATTTTAACTTCTTGCATCATAATTAATTTCGCAAGTTAAATTATTTATATCTAAATCATCAAATACATTGTATTCATTTGAAAAGAAAGATAATAATATTCTCATTCTATCTTTTGGTTTTAAACCTTCACCTATATCAACTCTATTAAAAACTTTATTTCCTACTATTCTATCTTGATCATCTTTTAATATTACTTTCAAATTACTTAATGATTTTATCTCATAACTTTTCAAGTTAAGTAAATATGCATCAACATACAGTGTGTTAAATTCTTCATCCATGGATTTTATTATTAAGTTTAAATCATCATTTCGATTGTTATTATTTTTATTTTTTGAAAAATATGTTTTTATATACCTGCTACCTTCAAGTATTTTTCTTCTTTCCTTAAACTGATTTTTCATTTCATTCTTTAACTTACCAACTTCTTCGTAAGGAAATGACAATAATCCTTCATATATAATATTTATCTTATTATAATTTAGATTAATTAGTGTTTCAATTGTTCCAATAACGTCGCTATTATTAATTCCCACAATTTTTTGATAAATAAGCAAATTATAGCAATCATTAAAAACTTCTTTTATGGGAAAAATTCCACTTGGGTTGTCTACAGTTGGTATTAAATTTGTTTTTACCTTTTTATTTTCATCGTAAATCCCATTTAAATACTCTTTAGATCTTGTAGATAAGTCTATTAAATATTTTTTCTTATTACAATATACTGAAGTTCTATAATTATTTTTAAATTTAGCATAGGGTAAATTATTGTTTTTATATTTTTCCATATTAAAAATTTCAATTAACTTCTCATTTTCATATTTATAAATCACACCTAGTTCATAATTGATTAAATTGTTATGTCCATTTTTATCAACAAGTGTATTATTATATTCTCCCCTAATCATTATATTATCTATTCTATCTCCAGTAAAATCCCCAACAAAGAGTTGCATATTGCATCCATCATATGGAACATTTATAGTAAGGGGTAAATCATTTTCTCTATCTATAACGAGTTGTAAGCTGTTTGCATAATTGCTTTTTTCATCAGGAAATTCCCCAACTAATATAACTTTATCATCTGCGTATTTATTAGTTATGCTGCCATAAGCTGCATCAATTATTACTTTTTTATTATTGAATGTCATAAAAATTCCTCCCCCAATTATTTAATCCTCATATATTATTTATTTATCATGGATTGTCCTTATTACTAATACTATCTCATGTTAAAAATTTATAATATTTTAATTTTTGGAGGAGGATTTTAACTTTATATTTTACATGACTATGCTTTTATTTTCCAGTTTAATTATTCTATCACTTGTTAAAACAGATGATAATCTGTGAGAAATAGAAAGTACAGTTCTTTCAGAAGAAGCACTTTTAAGTACAGAAATAATTTTTTCTTCTGTTTCTGAATCTAAATTTGCTGTAATTTCATCTAGTAACATAATTGGTGGTGATGTTACAATGGCTCTTGCAATTGATAGTAATTGTCTTTGCCCCTGTGAGAAAAGATGAGGAGATGCAAATGTGTCATATCCTTCTTCTAGAGTTATTATATAATCATGTAAACCTACAAATTTCATGGCATTTTCTATATCTTCTTTGCTTATTTTTTTATCTTTTAAACTAATTTGTTCCCCTACACTTCCCTTAATAAAAGAAAAAGACTGCTCCACATATCCAAAGATTTTTCGCTTTTCATCATTTGGTATTTCACTAACTTTCACATTACTTAAAGTAACACTTCCACTACTTGGCTCCAAAAGTCCAAGAATTAATTTAAAAAGTGTTGTCTTTCCGTCACCTGTTCTTCCTGCAAAAGTTACGCTTTCTTTGTATTTTATGCTAAGAAATATATTTTCTAAAATATTTTCACCTTCTTCATAGTGAAAGTTTACATTATTAAGTTCTATATTTAAGTTATTATTTATAATTTTCTCATATGTAAAATCAATATTCTTCTTTGTTTCTTCTTTTTCATTTAAGAATTCGTCTATTCTATAAATTCCTGCTATGGACTGTTGAATATTTTGTAGTTCCATACCTAGATTTTCTATTGGTGTAAATATATTGTTTATTAACTCTATGGCTGCTGCAACAGTACCTATAGAAATTCCTAAGAAAGATAAATGATCACTGGATAAAATAACTACAATGGCTATGACAATTGCTCTCAGTACCAAAATTATAGGAGAAAAAATTGAGTCATAGAAATTTATTTTGTCCATAGCTTCATAACTTTCATCTAAATAATCCACATATTTATTTTCCATATATTCTTCTTTTGCAAAAGATTTAATCATTTGTATATTATTTATACTTTCTGGTATATGGTTGTTTACTTTAGCTGTTAAAACACGATATAATCTTTGGGCACTTAACATTTTTTTCTGAAATTCTCTAGTCAAAAAATATACTACAGGTATTATAAACAAAACTAAAAATCCAAGTTTGTAACTAAAAATCCAAATAGAAATTACAATACCTATAATCTTAAAAGCATCTACAAACATGCTGACTATACCACTTGTAAATAATGAACCTACAGCTTCCACATCATTGGAAAAACGAGATACTATGGATCCACTTTCATTTGTAGACAAGTATCCTATAGGTATTTTTTCCAGCTTTATCATCATTTCTTCTTTAATTTTTCTTATTATTTTTTGACCAAATATAGTTATGATTCCTTCTTTTCCAAAGTTAAAAATACCAAGAAGTACAATTGTTGCAAAGTATAATAATGATGGAAATAACAGATTTTTTCCTCCAACTGTTAAATAATCATCTATAACATATTTTAGTACTTGAGGTGTTGCCAAACTAAAACCAATAGCTCCAATTATTATAAAAAAAAGTAAAAAAGTAAGTAATTTATATTCTTTAAATACATTTATTATTAATTTTACAACCTTACTGTTGATTTTTATATGCTTTCTACTCATCTTCATCACCTTCTTTTCTTTGCTGTAAAGAATAAAGTTGATTGTACAGCTTAGATGAATTTAATAATTTTTCGTGATTTCCATATTCTAAAGTTTTATCATCATTTATTAATATGATTTCATTTAAGTATTTAAAAATTGATAGTCTATGGGAAATTAGTATAATTAAGCAGTCTTTGTAATGATTTCTTAAATTATCTATTATAATTTTTTCCGTATTCATATCAACTGCAGAAAAGGGGTCATCTAATATTAATATTTTATATTTATGATAAAGAGTTCTTGCTAAAGCAATTCTGGCTTGTTGACCTCCACTAAGTCTTATTCCACCATTACCTACTAGAGTATCTATTCCATGTTCCATAAATTTTAAATCTTCATGAAAACAAACCATATTAAGTACATGAGATATATCACCTTCATCTCCTAAAGTTATATTGTTGTAAATAGTGTCTGAAATTAAATGAGGATTGTGTCCTAAATAAGATATGATTTTACTTCTTTCATATTCACTATAATCTCGCAGTTCTTTCTTGTCTATTGTTAAACTGCCTTCATAGTCATAATCTGCTAAAAATATTTTCCCTATGGTTGATTTCCCACAACCTATAGGTCCTGTTATTCCAATTATTTGATTTTCTATTCCTTGAAAATTAAGATTTTCTATTATATATTCTTCGCTATATTTAAAATATAAGTTCTTAACTTCAATTTTTGTTTTCTCTTCTATTTTACCTAAGTTTTTATCAATTTGAATGTATTCTTTTAAGTAAGGCTTTATCCTATTCCAAGATACTCTAGATTTTTGAATTGTGTTAAATAGTTTGGCAATTCTACTGGCTTTTACTGCCATAACAGAAAATATTGAAATGTAAGCAGAAAATTCACCAATAGTAAAATTACCTTTATAAACCTTTTCTCCCATCATAATTATGACGAATACAATTCCACCCATGGCAATAACATTATAAATTGGTTGCATGGCATTTTCCCATACATTTGCTGTAATTGCTTTTCTTTCAAAGTCCTCTAGTTCTTTTTCATAAATTGTTTTATTATCAGATTCTCTACCATAAAGCCTGTATAAAATTGCATTATCTATCATATCGTAAGTTATATCTGATACTTTAGATATTTGACTTCTATAAGCTTTTGTAAATTTAAATATAATTATTTTTAGTTTTTCTGCAATCAATATGGCAACAGGTATGAAGATGCAAGCATATAATGTTATTCTCACATCGTACTGTAAAAGGGTTATTAAATATGATACAAAGAGCACTCCTGTGTCAAATACTTCTGTAGTAGATTTTCTCATACCCTCCACACAAACATCCACATCAGAAATGGTCTTTGTCATAATACTGCCCATATTTTCTTCACTTAACTCTTTTTCAGTTTTGTGCAAAATATTATTGTAAAGCATAAATCTCATAGTTGCTGTTGTTCTATTGGCAAATTGTCTCACATAATACCTTTTATAATATCTGAAAAATTGAACCATAAAAGTAATAAATATAAATGTTAACGCTAGGTTTATTAAGTTATTAAAACTAATCTTTGCAATTAAAGCATCAATTAGTTTTCCTTGATAAATAGGCCTAGCAACCATCCCCACATTGTACAAAACCCCAAATACAGTGAGTAGAATTACTGTCTTCTTTTCCTTAAGCCAGTAATTCTTTATTTTATCAGGATTTTTTATAGACTGGGTTAATCTTTTTTTCATATATTCCCCCCTATAAATTTATTAATTAAGCTTTTCTATTTCTAATACTTTTTTTATACAATTATCATTTTTAAAATCAGAAGTTTTTTCACAATTTTCTATTTTATAATCTGGAACCACTTTTAATTCTTCATCACATACTCCATCTTTATCTAAATACATACAGCTAGCCATTCTAACAATTAAACCACTATTTTTTAGATTAATTAATACAGGATCAATAACTCCACCATCTCCTCCTGTAGACTCTCCTATTATTGTTGCGAATTTTGTTTCTTTGCAAAACATAGAAAATAACTCTGATGATGAAAATACCTTTCCATCCACAAGTAAATATATATTTCCTTTGAATTTCAAATTAGGATTACCTTTTATAGTATAAGACGTATTTTCAAAATCAGTAAATTGTTTTAAAATTTCATTTGGTCCATTCTTTTTTATATGCTCTGGTAAATTTTTTATGGGCTGTAATTTTATATTTCTTTTTTTTGTATAATTTTTAATTGCTTTACTGTTATTTCTATAAATTCTATAACCACTTACTTTCCTATCCTCTTTTATAAGTTTAGATAATATTCCTTGCCAATAACTATCACTTCCACCTTTATTATCCCTTATATCAATAATTAAAGCTTTATGATTTTCTAATGTATCAATGTAATCGCCTATTTTATTGAAATCTTCATTAAAAGATCCACCACTTGAGGACATTGATGGCAAATAAATATACCCAACCTTATCTTTAATTATATCTTTTAAAGTCAATTCTTTTTTGAAGAAATAATCTTTTGACATTTTTATCTTTGGTTTTATGGAATTATATCTGTTTAAAACTTTTTCATCACTCAGAAAATCATACCAATTATTATTTGAATATGCTGTTTTAAAAAGTTCAAACCTACTTTTATTATCTATTAATTCCGTATGTCGATTATGTAAATCGCCTACTATTAATGACATTTCTTCCATAAACTTCTCATCATCAGGCGTATCTTCAATTCTCTTTAAATATTTTTCTTTATTTTCTAGCCAATCCACATTATAACGTCTTTTATTTACATTTAAATAAGGATATCCTTTCTTTATGTTACTGTACAAATATTCAAAGTCCTCTATTTTTTCACTTTTAGAGAGTTGACTATTTTTAGAATAAATACAATTACCTAATCCCATTATAAGTATAAAAATCATTATTAGAAGCAATATTTTCTTTTTCATATAGTTCACATCCTTATTATTCCAATTACTTTGCCCATTGTAACATTACTTTATAAAAAATTCAAATGGCTAAATCTAATATGTATTCTAAATTTATACTTATACTTTATGACATATTTTAAATAATAATCATATTTAGCAAAAGTTTTTTAAATATTTACTAAAAACAAAAAATAAGAGCTGGATATTTTTGTATCCAGCCCCCTTTATTACATCTAATCTTAGTTTATATTTTAATATTTATATAATTTCACAAAAGTCTCGTTATAAGTTACTTGGCCACCTATATCTGATATACCAGATTTTATTATCCAGTTAGGATTTCCGTGTTTTTTCCACCAACCTGCATACATCATAACCACATCATCGCAAATAGAATCATCAATTTGTACTAAAACTTCTATCTTTCCTTCACTTGATTCCATATTTATCAAATCATCTTGATAAAATTTATATTTAGACGCCATCTTCTTATTAATAAAAGCTTTGGCTTTGTTTTCGTAGTCCATATAATGTTGACTAAACAAAGAGTCACTTCCATGATTTGTTAATAATCTAAAATTGTATTCTTCATCTACTTTGTTAGGGTTTAAGGCCTTTTCATTTATAAATATCTCAAATTTTCCCGACTCAGTTTTAAATCTTTTATCTTCCCAAGCTATACATTTATGTATTGTAAAATAGTTTTTTGCAAGATAATCTAAACTTATATCATTTTCTATATTTCTTAATGGTTCTATAACTTTTTCCAAATACTCTTTTTTGTCCACATAAGGATAATTAGTAAGGTTTAATTTTCTAGCTACTTCTTGGAAAAAATAATACTCATCCATAAAATCATTTTCCGGCTCCAATGCTTTTTCAATATATGTTAAGTAAGGATTAGTCATAGAACTATATAGCAAATCTTCACTTTCAAAAACACTTGTTACAGGAATAAATAAATCACAACTCTCTGCTGTATCAGTTAAAAATAAATCAAAACATACCTTGAACTCAATTTTAGACATGGCTTTTTCTAATTTTTTTAACTGAGGTAATTGATTTAAAAGATTACTCTTTGTTATTACTGCCATTTTAATATTCTTCTCTTCAATAAAATCACTTATTTTGCTTACATAGAAAAATTCGTCATCTGCATATTTATAGCTGTGGTAAGGATCTGTGTTTAATATATCTGGGTAAACTCTATTGGCATAATTAACGCCTCCACCACTATATCCTATTTGGCCCGTTATAGCTCCTAGTGTATTTATATATCCAATAGTACTTCCACCATAATTATATTTTTGCATACCATATCCTTGTAAAATAGTGGAATATATTTCTGCATATTTTTTTACAATAAAATCTAGGTGAGGTAAAGTCACTCCACACATTTTGCATAAATTTCTTAAGTTCAGCTTATCTAAATAAGCTTTGTATTCATCAAAGTTTTTCACATGCTTATTTATATAATCTTCATTATGCAAGTTTAGTTCAATTATTCTTTTCCCCATAGCCAAAGCTAAAGCCCCATCTCCACCAGGTTTTATCCTTAAATGAAAATCAGCTTGTTTTGCTGTAGGTGTAAGAATTGGATCAATAACAATAACATTAGCCCCTGATTTTTGAGCTATTTTGATCATATTCATTGTATGTATCGTTGTATTAGCTGGATTTTTTCCCCATACTATAATAGTTTTACTATTTAACATATCTTCCAATGAATGACTTTTTACATCTCCAAAATTTCTTTTTTGGGCCTCTATTCCTGCACTCCAGCAAGGACCACCCTTTTGTTTACAACTGCCTCCAAAAAAATTAAAAAATATCTCTCCAATGCTTTTAAGAAGACTTCCACTTCCATATTGTTCATAATATATAAAGGATTTTGATCCATAGTTTTCTTTATAATAGTTTAACTTTTTTGCCATAATATCTATGGCTTCTTCAAAAGTTATCTCTTCCCATTTATGATTAACCTTTAATAAAGGTTTATATTGTCTATTTAGATGATTATGTCTTTTAACATGCTTTAGCCCTTTTTTACAAATAAAGCCTTTAGTGTATGGATGGCACTTGTCTCCTTCTATTTTTGCAATATTGTTGTCTTCAGTATATACATTGAATTTACATGCATCATAGCAATCTAATGTACAACCTCCACTTAAAACTTTCATCTCATCACCCTCATTTTACCTAGAAATATTTTATATATAAATACAACCGCATCCAAGGAATACAGTTTTTCTACTTGTGAATTCTTTACTTTGTATTCTTTACACAACTTTAGTTGCTCACATACAGTATATCAAAATAATAAAAGAAGTGGTGAATTGTTTTTACTTTCACAATAAAAGCTCATTTAAAATAACAATGAGCTTTTATTTGGAAAAATAATTTTTAACTTTTAACCTTAAAACTTGATACGTTGACTTATAAATTTTAGTTTTGTTTATTTTATCTATTTTATTTTTATACCTTTTCCCTTCAATAATACTTATTAGAAAAACATCATCTATTAAAATTTTTTCTATAATATCATCTTGATTTTCCACTTTATAATATACATAAAAATAGTTCTCATTGATTATTTCTATACCATTAGAGGTATAATTTCCTTCACTAACAATCAGATTAAATTTTGAATTTTCATCTATAATATTACCTATACTTTTTTCACTTTTAAACAATACTTTCAAATTACTATAATACCTTTGTATTTCATCAATTTCATTTATCAAAATTTTCTTATTAACAAAAATATTAATATTATCATTTTTGTTTGTGATTAATAGTTTCAAGGTATCATCATTATAATCTAATGCTGTTGCAAACTCCTTTTCTTCCCATAATCTTCCCTTTACTGCCTCTATAGCTATTATATTTCCATTGATATTAAATACTTTTACTTTTATTAGAGCCTCCATATTATTTTCTTTAAGATCTCTTAATTCGTTTTTACTAATATCTACATATAAAATATCATTTTTAACCCTTCCAGCATACTCATATACCTTATTTGCAATATTGTCTTCAATAATTAAATTTATTGCTACACTTTTATTGCAGTAAATATTATACATGGAATACAATTTAACACTAATAGTTAACTTATCATCATTATAAAAAACATTTTCCATTTGTGGAGAAATTAGTGGTTCATTATAAAAACCCATAAAATTCCCTCCCTCTTAAATTCTTAATTTATAATATGATAAACAAATATTTCAGTACCTTATATGCAATATATATTTTAATACAATTTATTATATTACGCAGTTATTTCAATTTGATTATTTTCAGGTCCAAGTATGCAGCTTTCATAATAACCATCTCCTGTTGTACGAGGTCCACTTATCACTTCATATCCTGCTTTTTTTAAATCTTTTGTTAATTTATCTACCTTTTTCTTACTTCCCACACTAAAGGCCAAGTGAATATATCCACTTTGCGTTAGTGATTTTTCTATTGCTACCATCTCAGGACGTGTCATTATCTCAAGCTTAGTATTATCATCAAATGTTAAAAAATATGTTTGAAGTCCTGTTAAAAAATTATGATATCTTTTATCTATTTTTGCTCCGAAAAACTTAGTATAAAAATCCTTTGTATTTTCTAAATCATTTACATACATTGCTACATGTTCTATTCTCATTTTATTCTCTCCTATTTTATAAATATATTTTACTGATTTATATAATTGTCTTTTTTGTTATTGTAAGATTTGATTTTAATAAATCCTTACACAACAAATTTATTCCCCACATAATATATTCAATAAGATCATGTATTTTTATTAGCTCTGGTAATTCTTCTTTATTAAATATATTATTTAAATTCTCTTTAATATTTGAGTAATCATCTACAACAGTAGAACAAATACCAATAGCTTGAGGATTTAACATGGCTATAATAGACTGAGTGTATCTAGTAATTAACTCTTCATGACCTTCTTTGGAATTTAAAAGTATTTCCATATTATCTGTAAGGTCAATTGGTAAATATTGAACCTCACCAGCCAAGTTATTCATTCCTTTAAGCATTCTTCCATTTACTATAATCCCTACACCTGCGCAATGATTAGCTGGTTGGAATAATAAACAAATATCTTCGTAGTTTTCTTGATCTAAATAAAATCCAATTGCTGCTGTATTAACATCATTGCCAAAAATAATCTTTTGCTCGTATTTTTCCTTTAACAACTGTATAATATTAATTTCATTAAAATTATCAATGCCTGTAGATATTACTTTTTCATCTTTTATAATTCCAGGAATACTAACTCCAATAACTTTAATATTTTCTATTTTTTCTAAAACACTATCTAAAATTTCATAAATATCTTCAATTGAAATTTTAGGTTTAACAATTCTATTTTCCATTAAAAGCTCATCTTTTAAATTATAAACCCTGTAAACAAGATGAATTCTATTACTATTTTTAAAAATAGATAAACATAGGTTTTTAGAATAATTACTATTTAATTCATAGTGCTTCGAAGGTCTTCCTCCTGTAGATTTTGCATATCCAGATTCAACAACCTGATCACTTTTTAACAAATCTCCTACAATATTGTTAACACTTCCAAGAGACAATCCCGTCAAAATTGATAATTCGTTTTTTGTACATGCATCTCTATTTATCAATGCATTAATTATTTTTTCCTGATTTATCTTTCTTAAATTTCTGGTATTGCTAATGTTCATTAATTTTCCTCTTTTCAACTGAATTATTATTACTTTAAATTTTTTTATTATTTGTTAATACTTTTAATAAGTCTTATTAAAAGTATTATAATATATTTTTTATTATAAAGGTAATTTTTATTATAAAATTTTTTTTATACATTTTTAATTTTTCAAGTATTGCTTGACTTTAAGCCAAAATTGAAATACTATCTTTTTATAATACATAGGAAACCGAGGTGTTAATTGTGAATAAAGAACTTATAAAAGGTAGTACTGTCACATTAATTTTGAATACGCTAAAAAGAGAACCAACGTACGGTTATGGGATGATTAAAGAAATAGAAAATAAATCTGGTGGAGTATTTCTTTTCAAAGAAGGGACTTTATACCCTATTTTGCATGACCTTGAGAAAAACAAATTTATTGAATCCTTTTGGGAAAGTGAAAATGGTAGGCGTAGAAAATACTATAGAATTACAAAAAAAGGCTTAACAGAATTGAAAAAACGTGAAAATGAATGGGAAGTATTCAGCAAAACAATGAATCTGGTATTAGGGGGCCAACACTAATGAATATAGAAAATAACACTATTGAAAACTTTCTACAATCTGCATGTAGGTTTATTTCCACAGAAGAAAAAGCAAAAGATATGAAAGATGAGCTTAAAGATCATATCTATAGTTATATTGAAGAATATACAGAGGATGGTATGAGCTGCAATGCTGCCACAACTATGGCTTTAAAACAAATGGGAGATCCTGATACTTTAAGTAAAATTTATAAAGATAAAATTTATAAGTATAATAAATTATTTAGAATTTTTTCACTAATAATAATTACATTCATATTTATATCTAGCGACTTTGTCTATATTTCTTTTAATAGTTCTAGCAATTTTGAAATATTTCAATACTTAGCTCTTACCATAACTGTTTCTTTACAAAGTATATTTGAGATTGTGGACTTTATAAGAATTATTAAAAAAGATGGTGAACTTTCTAGAGAAGAACCTCTTTTTTATATTCAATCCTATAAGGAATCTATTTGGGATGAAAAAGTTATGAAATATGTTCAAATTTCTTTATTGGGATTTTGTATTATACTTTTTATATCTCTTGTAAATAAATTTAATAATATTGAATCAGTAGAAGTATTCTCCTCTTCTTTAGTAACAATAAATAGTATAAGTTTTATTTTACTTGTAACAATTAGTGTATCAATATTTAGTCCTAAGGGAAAAAATGCAATTGTATATAATGAGGGTATACTTATGTTTAATTCATTTGTTCCCTTTTCTAGTATAAATGGATATATATGGTCAAAGGAAAATATAAATGGAAAACCTTGTTATAGTCTTGCACTTTCAACTAAAAAAACATCCATTTTTAAAAAGTCATCTTTAATTTCCAATGACAGGGCTTCTATAAAAGTTAGCTCTTCTCAAATTACTTTATTAAATGAATTATTTAAAAGTAATAATATAGACGAAATTAATAATTAAAAATAAGTAATATAAAATTTTATATAATAAAGAGTAGTAATTTTTACACATTATAATTTTAAATCACTACTCTTTTTCATTTTATCTAATTGTTTATTATAAACTTTTTCTAACTCTGAATTTATTATATCATCCTTGCATTCATAAAACTCACCATGCCCTCCATCATTAAGAGAAATTAATTTAGACTTTTCTATTGTATATTCATACATTCAGCAAATTCAAAAGTACATACACCATCCATACACAAACATTATTGTCTTTTCACATTTTGAATTTATATCTTCTTCAAATATTTTTACATATGTTAATTATCATTTAATCTTTTCTTTTTATTATTATGTTGCAAATTTTATTGATTTTTATTGTTAATTGATAATAAGTATTGATTGATAATAAAATACATATTATAATTTCATTACAATAAAATATTAAAAACAATATGAAGAAATAAACAACCCGTGTTTCTCATATTTAGTGGAGGTAATTATGAATTTTTTAATATCAATAATAGTCGCAATATTGCTAGTAGCTTTTGGTCGCGACTTTATCAAAAAACATGCTAATATTTGTTATATACTAACTACAATATTATCAATTTTATTAATAGTAGGATCTTATACAGGTGTAATTTGGACTTTACCAGCCTGGTTTACTACTACTCTACTTCCTATTTTAATAAAAAGTACTTTTTCAACTGCTCTTTTTGTTATTGTTATGTACACAGGAGCCTTTCGAAATGGAAGTAAATTAATTAAGTTTTTAATGCCAATTAGAGCTGAACTATCAATTATAGCAGGTATACTTACTTTAGCTCACAATATAAGTTTTGGTAAAAATCACTTTGTAAATCTTTTTACAGCACCAGAAACTATGCAAACTAATATGAAAGCTGCTGCAGGTGTAAGTATAATTCTAATCGCAATAATGGTTCCACTGCTTATCACTTCTTTTCCTAGTGTTAGAAAATGCATGAAACCTAAGTCATGGAAGACATTGCAAAGATCTGCATATTTATTCTATGGACTAATATATATTCACGTTATGTTAATAATGGTTCCAGTTGCTCTTTCAGGTGATACTAATTACATAACAAATGTTGTGGTTTATAGTGTTGTATTTATAACTTATGCTGTAATGCGTATTTCTAAGCTTGTAAGTAAAAGGTCCCTTTCTAAATCAAAGCAAGGTTCTTCAATGGAAGCCGTAAACTAAAAAAGTTGTAGATAGTTTATTTTAGTAACTATCTACAACTTTTTATTTAACTTCTTAAGAAATACTCTTATTTATAAAAATTTTAAATTCATTTAGCAAAATTTTAAATTCATTTTCATCATAGTAAAAATGCCCTGATTTTTCTAAATTTATAATTTTATAATCATTTTGTAATTTACTATTATAAACTTTTAAACTTCTGTGACTAACAAGCTCATCTTTTTTACAGTGAACAATAAAAGTTGGTATTTCTATATTTTTAAGTTCTTTTCTACTTATCCTTATTAACTTAAATAAATCCACATATCTAGGTATCCAAGTAAAATAAGTTACAGGCAAGCATCTATCAACACTAAAAGCTTTTTGTGCACACTTTGCTAAAATATCTTCTTCTCTAATTCTTCCTAAGGCTACTCTTATGCTACTAATAATCATATTAAATTTAACAAAAACTTTAAGAGGCGCTGATATTAATACAAGACCCTTTATTTTATTTTTATATTTTAAAGTAAATAATAGTGATATTAATGACCCCATAGAATGACCTACTAATATAATATTTTCATAATCATCTTTATACTTTAATATTTCTTTTTCAACTGTACCTAACCATTTATTTTTGTTGCTTCTTCCAAATTCTTCTCCGCTTTTTCCATGTCCATCTAATAAAACTGCTGAGTATGAAAATCCTTCTTTATGTACATTTTCTGCAAATTCTTTAAATTGGTTTGGCCCTTCTAGTATTCCGTGAATAAATATAACCATGGTATTTGACTTTTTATTTTCAAAAGCAAAGGGTTTATGTATTTGTTTTTCTACTACCATTAATTTACTCCCAGAATTATTAATAAGCCAAAGCTTCTTCTACTTGACTAAAATCATGTCGTATAATTTCAATTAATTTGAACTTTTTATTTTCGTACTCATATTTAAATATGGTGCAGTTAGGTATGCCTGTTTTCATCAGTTCATCTGCATCTTCAAAATTTGATAAGAAACATAAAGAAGCCAATCCATGAGACACCGCTAAAACAGTGTTATGATATTCTTTTTCCATTATTTCTGTACAAGTTTTAAGCATTCTTTCTTTAACTTGTGACAAAGATTCTCCTCCGTATTGGACAAAGAAACTTTCATAATCTTTTTTATCTCTAGGTTTTAAATCTTCACTTTCTCCTTCAAATACACCAAAATTCATTTCTTTTAAACCTTTTAATCTTACATAAGGTATCCTTCCATTAGTGGCGATTTCTAGAGTGTCACAACATCTTTCTAAAGATGAGCTATAAGCATGGTCTATATGAATATTTTTTAAATATTCTCCCGCTATTTCAGCTTGCTTTTCCCCAAGTGATGTTAGCGGTGAATCACAATGCCCTTGCATTTTTTTTCTTAAATTAAATAAAGTTTGACCATGACGCATTAAATATAATGTTTTCTTCATATTCATTCCCCTTCTAACTTTAATGATAAATATATTAAAAACTACCTAACTCTACATGCATATAATAATTGTAGCATAAAAATTGTCAAGGTTAAGCAAATGGTATTCTATACTAATCTAATGCAAAATTACGAAGATACTCCACATCCAAAACATGAATTTTTTTATCTATAACATCAATAACTTTTTCTTTTTTTAGTTCATGTAGAATTCTATTTACACTATTTCTTGTTGATACACCACAAAAACCGGCTATATCTTCATTTGTTATAAGAAAATCTATTACAATTTTATTATTTTTTTGTTTACCAAATTTACCAATCAATTCATAAATAAATGCACAAACAGCACCTTTTTTTCCATTCATTATGGTTATTTTATGATTATGCATACTTTCCAACAATTTAGTCCTGTAATAATCCTTTATGTAAGTTTGTAATTCAATATCATTATTAACATAGTTCCAAAAAGTAACTCTTGGAATCTTGTAAAATACAGCTTCTTTAGATTCAATTCTTACATTAAATGGTGATGATGTGTTTGAACTTATCTCATCTCTTAATAAAGAAATTATATCTGGCTCACATATATATGAAATATTAAATTCTCTACCATCTTTCAAAATAACACTTGTTTTTATTACTCCTTCTTTTAAAACATAGGTGTATTTTTCATCTAATCCATAAAAAGTTAAATATGAATGATACTTCTTCCTTATAGTTTCTGTATTATTTTTTTCTAAAAAATCAAGCAAAAATTTTGCATCCATAAATATCCCTCCCCAATGATATGTAAACTATAAAACTCTATAGTTTTTATGTCCTTTAACTTTTATTTTGTATTAAAAGATGTTATCAAATGGTAACATCACATGATATATTATAATATTTCATTCTAAATTATACTAGTTATTAAATTAAAAATTAACAATTTATTAGAAAAATGGAGGAACAAATTATATGAAAAAATTCAAACTGCCTTATGATTCAAAAACAATAAGTCTAAATTTACAACCTGATAACTTTGCTGGACTTTTAGAATCACAACAAGGGACTTATAAATGCAAAGAAAGTGAAACTGACATTGTGGAAAGATCCTTAGACAATCCAATTGCAAGTCCTACTCTTGAGGAATTAGCAAAAGATAAAAAAGATATTGTAATAATAAGCAGTGATCATACAAGACCTGTGCCATCTCATATTATTACCCCTATTTTACTTAGAAGAATTCGTAGTGTATCTCCTAATGCACGTATACGTATTTTAGTTGCTACTGGCTTTCATAGAGAAAGTACAAAAGAAGAATTAATTTCAAAATATGGAAAAGAAATAGCTGAAAATGAAGAAATAGTAATGCACATATCTACTGATGATTCTTCAATGAAAAAAATTGGTACTCTACCAAGTGGAGGAGAATGTTTAATAAATAAAATTGCTGCAGAAGCCGACTTACTTATAGCAGAAGGTTTTATTGAATCACACTTTTTTGCAGGATTTTCTGGAGGAAGAAAATCAGTACTTCCAGGTATAGCATCATATAAAACTATTATGGCAAATCACTGTGGAGAATTTATAAGCGACAAAAATTCTCGTACAGGAAATATTGCTCATAATCTAGTTCATGAAGATATGGTGTATGCAGCAAGAACTGCTAAGCTAGCTTTTATTGTCAACGTAGTTTTAAATGGAGACCATAAAATTATAGGATCTTTTGCAGGAGATTTTGAAAGAGCTCATTTAGAAGGCTGTAACTTTGTGAATAGCTTAGCTCGTGTAGATAAAGTAAATTGTGATATTGCCATTTCTACTAATGGAGGTTATCCTCTTGATCAAAATATTTATCAAGCAGTAAAAGGTATGACTGCTGCTGAGGCTACTTTAAATAAAGATGGAATTATTATAATGGTTGCAGGATGTCGCGATGGTCACGGTGGTCAAGCATTTTATGATAATGTTGCAAATGTAAAAGAACCAAAAGATTTTTTAGAATTAGCAAAGAAAACTCCAAGACTAGAAACTTTACCAGAACAGTGGACTTCACAAATTTTAGCTAGAATTTTAGTAAATCACAAAGTAATAATGGTATCTGATTTAGTAGATCCTTCTTTAGTTACTGGATTACATATGGAAATAGCAAAAAATATAGATGAGGCACTAAATCGTGCATTTGAATTAAAGGGTAAAGATGCAAAAGTTGCTGTAATACCTGATGGATTAAGTGTAATAGTTCAAAATAATAATTAATGTTTATATAAATAATAAAAAATCACAACTGAAATAGGGGGGAATTAAAATATGTTTCAAAATTTAACTGCTGAATTTTTAAGTACAGCACTTATGATTATCTTTGGTGTGGGAGTTCATTGCGATGAAGTATTAAAAAATACTAAATATAGAGGAAGTGGCCATCTATTTGCCATAACAACATGGGCTTTTGGTATTACAGTAGCATTATTAGTTTTTGGTGGTGTATGTATGAATCCTGCCATGGTTTTTGCTCAATGTATATTAGGAATGATACCTTGGTCCTCTTTTATACCTTACACTATAGCTGAACTTTTAGGTGCTTTTGTTGCTTCAATAATAGTATATCTAATGTATGCAGATCATTTTAAAGCTAGTGAAAATGAGGTTGACCCTATTGCTGTAAGAAATATTTTTTCTACTAATCCAATTATACGTAATTTACCTAGAAATTTCTTCGTTGAGTTCTTTGCTACTTTCGTATTTATAAGTAGTATACTTGTAATTGCTACAAAGCATGAAGATATGTTAGCAATAGGAGTTGGTTTATTAGTATGGGCAATCGGTATGGCCCTTGGAGGACCTACAGGATTTGCAATGAACCAAGCTAGAGATTTAGGTCCTAGACTTGCATTCCAAATACTACCAATAAAAAACAAAGCTAATAACGATTGGCAATATGGATTATTAATACCAGGAATAGCTCCTTTTGCAGGTGCTGCATTAGCAGCTTTATTTGTTCGCTTTTATTTCGGAGTATAAAATTAATACTTAGATTGTCTGTTTCATTATAAAAATTTAACATTCCTATTGAATAATTATTCAATAGGAATACTTCTATATCCCTAAATTATTATTTCAATTATAATCTTTATTTCATTTTAAGATAACTCTCTTGTAATTTTTTCACCTCTTCTAACTCTTTTATACATTCTTCAGCCTCACTATTATTTATATATAATAAACAAGATATATCATCATCTTTTTCGCTAATTCTTGTAGTTACTCTAACATGGTCCTCTAAAATTTTGGTTTCAAATTTGTATATTAAATCAAGGTGACATTTTTCATTATCTATAATTACATTTACACTGTCTTTTACTATTTCCATATTTACATCTCTTTTTGTATCACTTTGTGATATGTTTCCAAACTTAGTGTATTTGTATGAATGGCCTTTATAATCAAATCTATTACTAGTCTTTATTTGTTCTAGTATGTACTTTCCCTCTTCTACTTCATTAACAAAATCATCTTCTTCATAAAAATAGTATTTCGAAAAATAATCTAATTTATATTTACTCATATTATCCTCCTAAATATAGTTTGAATTTAGTATCTGCAATTATATAAAGTAAATTCTACATCTTTTAATTTGATTTATTATGTTGTATCATAATGTTTATGTTGCAAGTTTAGGAGGATATTATGGAAGATACAACAATTTCAATAGAAGAAATGATAGAATTTATATATAGCAGATGTGCAGAAAATATTTCTAAGGATGAAATAGAAATGATTTTAGATTTACAAGAAGAATTTTTAGCTTCAAAGGGTTTAATTGAAATAGAAGAAGATGAAATATATTAACTTCTAATCTAAAATACTTTAGATTTCTTTTTTAGTTGAGTAATACAATATAACTTTTAATTTGGAGGGGAAAATGTGTATTATTAAAACTGAAAGATTATTATTGAAGAAAATACAACAAAATGACTACAATGAAATGAAATCAATTTTACAAGATGAAGATTTAATGCTTTTAGGATGGGGGAAAACTTACTCCGATAAAGAGGTTCAAATTTGGATTAATAAAATCACACAGCAATATGAAGACTTTGGATATAGTTATTATATATCAATAGAAAAATCAACTAATTCAGTAATTGGAATAATGGGAATACTGCCAATAACTATAAAAGAAGTAAACTACATTGAAGTGGCTTATATACTTAAAAAGAAATCTTGGAACAAAGGATATGCCACAGAAGGAATGAAATCATGTGTAGACTATATATTTAATGTTCTTAATGCTGATAAATATATAGCTCAAGTAATCCCTGAAAATGTTAATTCAATTAAAGTTGCTGAAAAGTTAGGGATGAAGGTTATAGATAATTACATAAGAGAACACAACGGAAAAGATGTATTTCATTTAATATACGGGCAAACCAAAGAAGAATATTTTGAACATAAAAAAGAGAGCTATTTTTGATTAGCTCTCTTTTTGAACTTTTGTTTTAAAATTAATAGGGCAGATGAAATACAGATGTTAATTCAGGATCACTTAACAATTGATCAAAATGACTATGAGCAGAAATATATCCTATTCCATGTCTATCTTCATCTTTGTTAATAACCCTATATTCATTGCAGGCATTGACAATAGCCTCATAGTCTTCGTTATTCGTTGCCTTATATATGACTCTTTTATCTGATGGAACTTTTTTTATATATTGAGGTTTTAAATAAAACATTGCATCTTTTATTTTTCCTAAATTGTATAAATCAATAATTATACTTCCATTTTTTCTATGCATGGGATGGTCGTCGTATTTGTACGTATGAGCTACATGAGTCACACTTTTATATTTTTTTTCAAAACCTAAAGCAACTTCTCTCATTAAATCAAAGTGATCTCCTGATTTATTATCCATATCTGCAAGTATTAAAATGTTTTCTTCTTTAATTCCCAAATCATACAGTGCTGCATAAAACTCCTTGTTTCTTAGTTCTGCTTTTTCTTTTCTACTTTTATTTTTATAAAATTTATCCTTAAATACATTGACTCCACTTCCATCTGATCCCAGTACTACAAATACATGTTCTGGACCTAATGTATTTACAGCTCTTTTTAAAGCACTTCCTCCCCACAATACCTCATCATCTTGGTGTTGAGGGTAAAACACAACATATTCTTTAAAAACTCTGTTATGAATACCTATATCTCTTTCAATTATATAATCTGAATCTGTTTTTTGTATCCAAAATATTAATAAAATTAATCCTATAAAAATACAAAACAATAACTTTTTGTTTTTAATCATTAATGTTCACCACTTGCATAAGTCTTTTTATAGGATTATTCTATCCATTTAATAATAATATACTCTTTTTATAAACTATCCTCTTCAGTTAGCCTATCTATTTTCTCATAGTATTAATAGTTTAAACTAGAAATATAGTGATAATTGAGCTTTAGGATGTTTTTTTGATAAGTAAATATGGCACCAAAAATAGCATCTCTTTTTATTTTACTTTTTAGTAAATTTATTATTTAATCAAATATTGTTTGCCAATTAGGATCTTTTTCTGCTAGAAAACACATTTTTATTTGATCTTTTGTATTTTTTGCCATATCTAATTCAGGCAATTCATCTAAACTAAAAAATCCACTATCACATGTTTCAATATTCTCTTTAAACTCTCCACCAAGTGCTTTGCATAACATAAAAACTTTGCATACTCCATAAGCATATCTTGGTATATTATGTTTATTTCTATCTTGAATTGCTATTAGCTTACTAGGAATAACATCAAGACCTGCCTCTTCTTTAACTTCTTTAACAGTATTTGAGTAAATAGACTGATCTACATCAACCCAGCCTCCTGGTAAAGACCAAGTATTTGTACTAATTTCTTTCACTAGTAATATTTTATTATCCTCAAAAATTGCTGCTCTTGTATCTAGCTTAGGCGTTTGAAATCCTGTCTCGTTGCAAAATAAATCATTAACTTTATCAAAATTTAATTCTGTTTTTGAGCTAATTATTTCTGCTGATATATGACGTACCATTTTAAATCGTTCTATATCATATGGATCTTTTGAATATGCTAGTCCTACTTGTGCTAAGTGCTGTAATTCAATTGCCCAATCTAACCATTCCATATTCTTTACATCAGGTTTCATTATAATACCTAATATACTTTTAGGAGTTTTTAGTTTATATTCAGCTTTTATTTTTTCTGTTTCATTTGCCCCCCATAATGCTAGTGCAAAGTCAACACCTGCATCTTTTGAACATTGCATATCATAAATAGAATCACCTATATATATAGTTTCTTCTTTCTTTGCTTTCGTGATTTCTATATACTTCTCTATAGGCTCTTTGTCAGGTTTGTGTTTTCTAGTATCATCTGCACAAATAACTAAATCAAAATATGAGTTTAGTCCAAATTTTAAAAAATCTGTTTCATATTCTTTTCTTGTCTTAGATGTTACAATACCTAGACTGACGTTTTTGTATTTTAACTCTTGAATAACTTGCTTTATTCCTTCAAAAAGTTTCATTTCATCAGAATATTTTAATAAGTTTTCATTCCATCTTTCTTCAACACCTTCTAAATCTTCTATCCCAAGTACGGATAAAGCATCCTTTCCAGGTATGCCTAAGGCAAACTTTAAGTCATCTAAACTTTTATTAATACCTTCTTCTTCTATAGTTTTTTGTAATGATTTTAAAACTGCTTTTTCTGAATCTATTAAAGTACCATCAACATCAAATACTATATGCGTATATTTCATATAAATATCCCCCAATTATATTATCAATCTACTAAATCGTTAGCCATTTTTATTAACCCATATTCATAATCATTTATAAATTCATCTGAAATAATAACCTCTGGCATTACTTCTTTTGGAATTAAAAGTGTACAGTAATTTTTTATTTCATCTAATTTATCAGCAATGTATGCATTATTATATAGAACAATTAAATTTGGATTTACTAAAACGATATATGATTGAATTATTTTTCCATAATATTCAACAATATTAACTCCATTAAAACCACTTGTGGCATATTCTAAATTATCATCACATATGGGAAGGTAGTGTAACTCTCCGGCAAAGTTACGTGTTCCTTTCCATACCTTTCCTTCTAAAACCATACTAGAACCTATTCCATTGTGACCCTTATATATATTAACTACTGCTTCTTTATTCTTTGTGTCATGTCTTTCCCAATATCCTTTAACAGCAACATTCATATCATTCTCCACATTTACAGGAACATTATATTTTTTTATAAAATAATCAATTAAATTTATTCCTTGTAACTCTTTATATTCTATAAAAGATACAATTTTCCCATCTTTAACAGTGCCTGCTACTCCAATCATTATACTTGCTAATTGAGTGTATTGTGATTTTACTAATGATACTATATTGTCCATTTCTTCAAGTATTCTATTTTTTAAATCAGTACATCCATTATCTATTTTATTTTTACAAAAATCATTTACTATCCAATTAATCTTATTTCCTTCTAAATATAAGATTAATGAAACTGCATACATGGGGTTTAAGCTATACTTTTTCGCACATCTTCCCCCAAGAGAATTTTTCATACCAGCTTCAGTAACTTCATTTTTTTCAATTAAATGTTCTATTACTGTACTTACAGTTGGAAAACTTAATCCTGTATATTTAGCTATATCTGTTTTACTTATGGATTCGTTTTCCTTCAATATATTACAAACTGTTTTAATGTTTATACTTTTTATAGTTTCTGAATTTGCCATTTAATTTTACCACCTCCGATTATACTTATTAAAATAGTTTTAAAAAGTGTTTTAATAAGTATAATTAAATCAGTTTTTCTTCTCTATGTCAATATAAATAATAAAAAATTAAGCTCACTGCGTTATCTTACAGTGAGCTTAATTTTTATATGACAAATATTTGTTTTCCTTCTTTAATTGTTTCTAATACTTTTATAGTTTCTAGTTCTTCTACAGGTATTTCCAGTGGGTTTTTATCTACTATTACCATATCGGCTAGTTTACCAACTTCTAAAGATCCTTTACTGTCTTCTTCAAAATATTGATAAGCTCCATTTATGGTAACTGCCTTTATAGCTTCCATTACTGAAATTCTTTGGTGTTCACCTAAAACTCTTCCAGACTCAGTTTTTCTATTAACAGCATTGTGAATAGCTAATATCTGATTTGGAACCTTTACTGGAGGATCTTGATGTAGTGTAAATTTTATGCCTTTTTCTAACGCCCATCCTATTGGAGATATATTTTGAGCTCTTTCAGGTCCAAATACTTTGTTATAATGTAAATCTCCCCAGAACCTAACATGATCGTTAAAGAATGTAGGTATTGCATTTAATTCTTTTACTCTATCTAATTGATCATATCTTAGAGCTTGGCAATGAACCATAACTGATCTTAATTCTTTTCCATGACCTGTTATTTCTACAGCTTTTTCGTAGCATCTTAAGAATTGCTCACAAGCTTCATCTCCATTTGTATGAACATTAACTTGAATATTCATTTCTATACAATCAACAAAATAATTAGTTACTGCTTCATCACTTTGAGTTCCATACCCACAGTAGTCAACTGATTTTCCCTCTGGTACTACATAGTAAGGCTTGCTCAGCCAAGCAGTAAATCCTTGTGGTGAACCATCTAACCAAGTTTTACCTCCACCTAATCTATAATGATTTCTGTACTCTCTCTTTGGAGTTTTTTCATTTTTCATTAAGTTTTTAGTTGAGGGTTGAGTAGCTAAACCTACTATGTCTAAAAACAACATGTTATTCTTAGCACAAGTTTCTAAAATATCATTGTAATGATTAGCTTCTTCTACAGATGCATCCTGCGTAGTAGTAATTCCCAGTGACGCATAAAGTTTTTGAGCTTTAACTACAGCTTTTAATACATCTTCAAATCCTGGGCTTGGTATTATTTTTTTCTTTTCACTATCAAGTATGGCATTTTCTTCTAAAACGCCATTTGCTTCTTTTGAATCTGGTGAAACAGTTCTTACAACTCCACCTTCTGGTACTATGTAATCATCTCCACTATATCCGTAAAGCTCTAATGCTTTTGAGTTTACAGCAGCTAAATGTCCTGATGCATGAGAAATACTTATTGGTATATCTTTGCTAACAGTATCTAAGTCAAATTTAGTTGGATGTAATCCGCCTTCAAACTTAGAATTATCGTATCCAAATCCTATTAGCCATTTCCCCTCTTCTACTGGGTTTTCTTTTAATTCTTTTTTTAATCTTTCAAGTAACTCTTCTTTAGAATTTACATTTCCTAACATTACTATCATTAATGTTTGTGACATTGCAACTATATGACCATGTGGATCAATAAACCCTGGTAAAACTGTTTTCTTTTCTAAATCAATTTTTTCAGCGTTCTTTTCTAATAATAAAATTTCCTCATTGCTTCCAACAGCTTTAATTTTACCATCTTCAATTAAGATAGCTTCAGCAACAGATTCATTTTTGTCTACTGTTATTATATTTCCGTTAAAATATATTTTTTTCATGCGTCATTCTCCTTTTAGAAAAATCTTTTCAAATGCTACCTATTTATATTATATATTTTTTATATTTTTATTCAAATAAAAAGACACCTAATTCAATAAGTGCCTTTTACTTCTATACTATATTTACATCTCCATATTTTATAATCTTACCATTTTCTAATACTACTACTTTATCTGCAAGGGCCTTTGCATCTTCTTTGTCATGAGTTACAAATATAGATGTAATATTAGCCTTTTGTATAATTTCTTTAAGCTCTGTTCTTATTTTTTCTTGCAAATGAGCATCTAAATTACTAAATGGTTCATCTAGTAAAAGTATGGATGGATTAGGTGCTAGGGCTCTAGCTATTGCAATACGCTGTTGCTGTCCACCACTTAATTCATGAGGATATTTATCTTTATGTTCTACTAGATTAACTAGTTCTAACATTTCTGTCATTCTTTTTTCTTTCTCTGACTTACTCATTTTCTTTAATCCAAACATTATATTTTTAGCTACAGTCATATGTGGAAATAATGCATAATCCTGAAATACCATTCCAATTCCTCTATTTTCAGGTTCTACAAAGTTTTTATTGTCATATACTACCTTATCATCTATAACAATTCTACCTTTATATGCACTTTCTAAACCTGCTATTATTCTCAACATGGTACTTTTCCCACTACCACTCTCTCCCAGTATTCCTATAATTTCTCCTTTTTTTATATCTATATTAAAATCTTCTATATTATTTGTTTTTGAATTTTTATATTTAAAATGTAAATCTTTAATCTTAAGCATTTTCTTCCTCCTTATCTCCTACTTTATATAACATATATATGGCTATAAAACTTACTAATATTATTAATAGTGATGGCACTGAGGCCTCTACTATCATTTCATCATTTGCATATTCAAAAACTTTTGTTGCCAATGTATTAAAATTAAATGGTCTAAGCAAAAGTGCTAGAGGTAATTCTTTTATTATATCTACTAAAACTAAAGCAAATCCACTTACTATTGCCGGTCTAATCATAGGCAAGTCAACTCTAAAAAATGTTTTTGTTCTTGAGTATCCTAAAGTTCTTGAAGCTTCATAAAATTTCTTTCCTATTTTGTCAAATCCACCTTCTATAGATTGGTATCCCACAGCCAAAAATCTTATCATATATGCAAACACTAACATTACTAAACTCATACTTAGCAATAAAGTAGGTGCATTAGGGTCGAATATTTTATATAACCAGGACATTTTATTATCTATATCTACGAAAAATAAAACTATTGTTATGGCAACAACTGCACCAGGTATGGAATATCCTATAAGAGTTATCTTAGAATATAACTTTGATAATAAGTTATTATTTATTCTCGTATAGTTTCCTATTATAAGTGCCATTACTATAACCAGTAAACTAGATACTCCTGCTATCCATATTGAATTATATACAAGATTAAAAAAATCCATATTTAATACTTTTGAATAACTCATAAAAGCCCATTTTAAAAGCTGTAATGTTGGTATTAAAAAACCTAAAGCAAAAATTATAAAACAACTTAAAAAAGCTAAAGCAGCTTTCATTCCTGTTAATTTTTTTCTTGTTAAAGGTCTTACTTTTGTATTTGTTGAGCTGTATCTTTTTCTTCCTCTTAATAATTTTTCACTAGTCATTACAATAAATACCCCAACTATTAAGATTCCCGCCAACCTTATAGCACTGTCAACATCGCTCATACTAAACCAACTCTTAAATATAGCTGTAGAAAAAGTTTGTATTCCAAAATATGAAACTACACCATAGTCACTAAGTACCTCCAATACTACTAATGTTACACCTGCAACTATTACTCCTCTACTTATTGGAACAACTACTCTTAAAAATACTCCTATAGCATTTTCTCCCAGCATCCTAGCACTTTCTACTAAAGATGCTGCCTGTTTTTCTAAATAAGCTCTTACTACCATATATACATAAGGAAGTAAAAATATTGTAAAAATAAATATAGCTCCTTCCATACTCATAATATCAAAATACTTTTGATTAACTTCCATATTTAATTTGTTTCTTAAAAAGGTTTGTATCCCTCCTGTATAACCTAACATACCAGCATAAGTGTATGCTGCAATATATGGTGGTATGGCAAGAGGAAGAGCTAGTGCCCATCTGTAAAACTTTCTCATAGGAAATTCATAGGCTGACACTAGCCAAGCAAGAGATGTTCCTATTATCATTGTAAAAATTCCTGTATACAATGCTATTGTTATTGTATTTTTTATATAGTCTTGTAATAAATATTCTTTTATGTGATACCAATTTTCATTAGGCTTTTGAAATAAATGTACTATAACGTCAATGTTTGGTAGCACTATCATAAGCATAAATATTGTGCTAAGTAATGCCCAACCATTAAATTTAATTTTCTTCATAATTCCCACCTTTTCTTATGTCTACAATTTATAAAAGGTATTATCAAATTTGATAATACCTTTTAATATTATTTCCAACCTACTTGGTTAAATATTTCTACTGCCTTCTTGTTATATTCACCAACTTTTGTTAAGTCTATATTTTGAGGATTAAATTCACCCCAAGATTTTAACAATTCACTTGGCTCTACATTTGGATTAGCAGGATATTCAAAGTTGTTATTTGTTATAGCCTCTTGAGCTTTTTCTTCTGTTAAAAATTCTATAAATTTAATTGCATTTTCTTTATTTTTAGAGTATTTGCTTAAAACTATTCCACTTACATTTACATGAGTGTTTTTAGGGAAGAATACTTTAACCTTTTTTGCAGCCTTTACTTCTTCTTGGTCTTTTGAGTTTAACATTTGCCCTACATAATAAGTATTGACTATAGCTAATTCTCCTTCTCCTGCAGCTATAGCTTTAACTTGATCTCTATCGTTTCCTTCCGGTTGTCTAGCAAAATTATTTACCATTCCTTTAGCCCAAGTTTGAGCTTTTTCTTCTCCGTTAAGCTCTATAAATGAAGCCAGTAAAGATTGGTTATAACTAGAATCTGAAGATCTAGTTAATATTTTTCCTTTCCATTTATCACTTGTTAAATCATCATAAGTTGATAACTGAGATGGATCTACTTTTTCTTTATCATATGCTACTATTCTAGCTCTTGTAGTAAGACCTACCCACTCATTATTATTTCCTCTTAGATTTTTTGGTATGTTTTTATTAACTGTTTCTGATTCTATTGGCTGAGTTAATTCTCCATCTATTGCTTGATACAGATTTGCTACATCTGCTGTTGCAAACACATCTGCCTGAGTATCTTTACCTTCTCGTTTTAATCTTTCAAGTAACTCTGGTGCTTTACCTTCTACTACATTTACTTTTATTCCTGTTTTTTCTTCAAACTCTTTGTATAATTCTTTATCTACATCATAATGTCTAGCTGAATATACATTTATTACATTTTCCTGAGATTTCGATGTTTTTGGAGCACACCCCGTTGCTACTCCTATTGTTAGCATAGCAATTGTTGCTAATGATATTATTGATTTTTTCTTAAGTGTCATATTTCCCTCCTGAGTGAAATTATTTGATGATATATTTTAACATTTGATAATATGTATCATTTGCTTATTTTTATAATATGATAAATATTATCAATTGTCAATATTTTTATTATCATTTTGATATTAATTTTACTTTTTCTAATAAGTAAGGAGAAAAATATCTAAATACCTTTATCTATGCAAGAGAGAACTATAAAAGGCTATGATTTACAAAACCATAGCCTAAAATATAACTTAAATTATCACTCTTAAATTTCAATTTTTTCTGAAGAATACACAATTATATTTCCAGACTCTATCTAATGGATAGCTTTTCAACGGCTTGCTTATTACTAATTATTATTTTTTTGCTTATCTATTATAACAACCAAAGCTAAGACAAAAGATTCATCTTCAAAATATATATCTATATAATAATTATCAGTAAATGAGAAAAACTCTTTAGCCACTTGAGCTATAAGTTCTCCACCTTTATATATTCCATAATTATGGTCAAAATAGTCACCTTTAATAGTTAAGTCTCCATACTTACTAGTTACACTTAGTTTATCTTTGAATAGTATCTCATTTTTTTCCCCTTTTTATATTTGTTATTTTCCTGCTATGGAAAGTCCTGTGGCGATTACTGATGGTGAACCAACATTACTCATAGGGAATTTTAAATCATCTCCTACAGCCACTATGTTTTTAAGTAAATCAAAATAATTTCCTGCTAGTGTGATTTGCTCCACTGGGAAAGTCTTCTTACCATTTTCCACATAGAAACCTTTTGCTGCAAGAGAGAAATCTCCACTTACAGTGTTTGCTCCTGAGTGAAGTCCTGCTAAATCTGTTATAATTACACCTTCACCAATCTTATTCATCAAATCTTCAAAAGATTTTTCCCCTTTTCTAAGATATAAATTGCTTTCACTTACACCTACTGAAGATGCATATGAAGCTTTAAACCCGTTGCCTGTAGACTTTACTCCTTGTTTGTGAGCAGTTTTTAAGTTATGAAGTAATGTGTTTAATTTTCCTTCATAAACTAGTTCCTTTGTGAAAGTTGCCACACCTTCATCGTCAAAAGGTGACGTCGCAAGACCATCATCCATTAGTGGATCATCAACTATAGTAACAATTGGTGAAGCTATCATTTGCCCTTCTTTTCCTTTTAAAAGTGAAAGACCTTTTTGTGCTGCATCTCCACTAAAAGTTGATGCGAATGTTTCTAATAACTGTACCATTGCTTCGTTGTATATAATTGTTTTGTAGTTTCCTGATGGAATGCTTTTTCCACCTAATTTTGATAAGGCTTCCTCCACACCTTGCGCCACCATTTGTCTTGGTTTAACTTCATCTAAAGAGGATGCTACCACATAACCCACACCATCATTTTTTCCACTTTCATCTTGCACTACTGGCACCACATAAGACGTTAGGATATTACCTTTATTATTTAGTTCTAAACCTTTAGTATTGTAAATTCCGTAGTTTGATGAAGAATAAGAAATTTTACAACCATTTATATTTACAACTTTCTCTGAGTAGTTTTTAGCTTCTTTTTCTAAATCTAATGCTAAATCTATCATTTTACCTGGATCTATATTTTCTAATTCTTTAGAATAAGTTTTTACTTCACTATATGTTTTATCTCCAACATAAATAAAAGTTTCATCATCGTTTTCAATTAGGTTTGCACTGTTTTTAGCACTATTAATTAACATATCTATAGCAGCTTCGTCTAATATTTCAGTATAAGAATATCCCATTTTATTGTTGATTTTTCCTCTAAAAGAAAGTCCAAAAGACTTAGCTAAATTATATTTTTCCACTTCTCCTTCATAAACAGAGATACTTATACTTTCGCCATCACTAAAATAAATCTCACACTCATCAAATCCAGCAATTTTTGCTTTTTCAAATAATAAATTCTTAAACTGTAAAAATTCCATCTATTCTTCACTCCTTCCACCAACAGTTATCTCTTTCACTCTTATCATAGGTTGACCTACGTTTGTTGGAATAGAGCCAGAAACTGAACCGCACATTCCTTGAGCCTGAGCTAAATTGTCTCCTACCATATCTATATTCATAAGAACTTCGCTACCCTTTCCTATAAGGCTTGCTCCTCTTACTGCTTCTTTTATTTCTCCGTTTTTAACTAAATATCCTTCTGCTACAGCAAAGTTAAACTCTCCTGTTACTGGGTTTACAGAGCCTCCACCCATTTTTTTAGCATAAAGACCATTGTCTATGGATTTAATAATATCTTCTGTTTTATCTGTTCCTGCTGCTATAAATGTATTTGTCATTCTAGATGTTGGAGCAAATTTGTAACTTTGTCTACGAGAACTTCCAGTAGGTTTAGTCTTCATTCTTCGTCCATTTAATTTATCTACCATGTATGATTTTAAAATTCCATTTTCTATTAATACATTTCTCTGAGTTGGAGTTCCTTCATCATCTATGTTTGCAGATCCCCAGTGATTTGGTATAGTTCCATCATCTATGGCAGTAACTTTGCTAGATGCAATTTGCTGCCCTATTTTATCCGTAAATACTGAATTACCCTTGGCTACTGATGTTGCCTCAAGAGAGTGTCCACAAGCTTCGTGGAAGATAACTCCTCCAAATCCGTTGTCTATGGCAACAGTCATTTGACCTGCTGGGCAGTTTTTTGCATTTAGCATAGTGTATGCCACTCTTGAAGCTTCTTTTCCATAATACTCTGGATCTATATCTTCAAATAGTTCAAAGCCTTTGCAAGCTCCAGGTCCTTCATGTCCTGTTTGATTTTCATTTCCTTTTGATGCAACTGAAGTTATGGAAAGTCTAGTTCTTACTCTTTTATCTTCTGTGTATAATCCTTCCGTGTTGGCAATTAGCACATTTTGCTCTTTGTCTAAGTAGTTTACACTTACTTGTGATATGTCAGAGTTGAAATCTTTTGCACTTTTATAAGCTTTTTTCATTACTTTTATTTTATGTTGATAATCAGTACTACTTGGACTTAGTTTTATTGGATTAATATTTGTACTTCTCTTACAATTGTTTAGTACTATTATTTTTTCTTCATTTGTAACTTTTCCTAGAGCTAAAGCTGCTTTGTAAGCAGTATCTAGCATGGACTGAAGCGAATTGTCATTTGTGTATGCGTAAACGCTGTTGAATCCTTTGAAAATTCTTATTCCTATTCCGTAAGTTCTTCCCCCTAGGACATTTTCTATTTTACTATCTATAAGACTTAGGTTGTTATTTATACAGTCTTCTTCAAAGATTTCTGCAAAATCCCCACCTGTGATTAGGCATTTTTCTAGCACTTTAGTTGCTATTTCTCTTGAAATCATAATGTTCCTCCTTTTTTTGTATATGTATATTATACCAATTTTTGTGGTAGTTTTAACATATTTTAAAAGGGCGTTACAAAAATGTAACGCCCTTTGTCTTTTTTATAATTATTCTTTTTTGAAATTAAAACTTCAAATTATTAAGTATATTATCTATTTCATTTTCAGCTTTATTTAAAGCTACTTTTCTTTCTTCTTCTGTGGTTCCAGTATTGTCTACTTTTAGCTCACGAACTTTTTTAATTCCTATTGTTTTCATTATACTTGATACATAATTTTCACCCTTGTCCATTATAGGATCTAGTAGAAAAGGTATATTTCCTCCAGCAGATTCAACATAAACTAAAGCTCTATACTTATCACTTAGTAGTCCTTGTGGTTTCTTACCTTTCTCAAAAGTAATCGTCTTTCCAACTTGTACTACACAGTCAATGTACTCTTTAAGTGGTGCAGGAAAAGATAAACTCCACATAGGTGCAGCTATTACATACATATCAGCATTTTTGAATTGTTCGCATAAATCTCTTATTATTTTTATTTCATCTTGGTCTTTTTTAGGTAATTTTTTTGCAGCTTCTTCTTTTATTATACAATTTCTATCTTCGAAATATTGATATTCTAGTCTTGGAATGTGATCTTTGTATAAATCGACTTCCTCAACTTTAAAATCTTTATATTTTTCTAAAAACTTATTTATAAATGTTCTAGCAACAGTTTTGCATGATGATAAGTGTTCTGGCTTTGAGTTAACACTTATATATAGTAATTTTTTCTCCATGACTTACTCCTTACATTATTTTTATAGTAAATATTTTTAATTATTATTCTAATAATTTCTTCACTTCTTTTCATTAGATTTTATTGGTGTTCTAAATAATAAATGTTTTAATGCATTACCATCAAATGGATATAATGGGTAAATATATGATTGTCCCATTATAGTCTTATTTGTAGCAAGTAGTATTAATGTAATTATCAATCCTATTATAAATCCCCATACTTTAAATAACGAGGTTAAAACTAATAAAAGCATCCTACACAGTTTTATTGCAAATCCCAACTCAATACTTGTTTGAGCAAATCCTCCTAAGGATACAATAGCTGTATATAGGATGGTATCAGGAACAAACCATTCTGTTTTGATAGCAAAATCCCCAAGTATTAGTGCTCCAACAACAGATAGTGACATTCCTAAAGCACCTGGTGTATTTAATGAAGCAAGTTTTAAAGCATCTACCGCTAACTCTAGTAATAAAAACTGTATTATTAATGGTACTGCATAGCCTTTTTCTGGTTCAATAAATTTTATCCATACTGGTAGTCTATCAATATATTCTATTAACAATAAATACACTGGAGTCAAAATCAACGTGATTAATAATGTTAAATTTCTAATAAATCTCAAATAATTTCCCGTTATTATAGGTTGATAATAATCATCTGCTTCTTGCATAAAATCAAAAATACTTACTGGAACTACTATAATATTTGGCGAAGTATCTATTAATATAAGTATTTTACCTTCTAATACATGAGCTGATGCTACATCTGGTCTTTGTGTAGTTTTTATTTTAGGAAATGGGTTATACCATTTTGATTTTGTTAGTGTTTCAACTAAACTTTGATCTCCCATTACTAATGCTCTTACATCAATACTTTCTATTTTTTTCTTTATTAATTCAATATTGTCTGTTTTCGCAAGTCCTTCTATGTAACCTATGCAAACATCTGTTTTAGATTTGTTACCTACATTCATCATTTCAAAAACTAAATTTTCATCTCTTACTCTTCTTCTTATAAGTGCTGTATTCATTACTAAAGTCTCAACAAACCCGTCTTTTGAACCTTTTAGACTTTGCTCTTTTTGTGGTTCTTCAGGTCCTCTAGCTGGATAAGTACGTACATCTAACATAATTGCTTCGTCTAATCCATCTATAATTATAGCCATTGGTCCAGATAGTACACCAGATACTATTTTATCAATATCGTTTTCTTTGTCTGCTTCAATGTGAGCTATATAGGAACTCATAAAATCTGTAACGTTATTTACTTTATTCATTTCTTCTTTTGTTATGGAAATGAATTTATTTAATATTCTCTCTGCAACTTCGTCTTTCATAAATCCATCAACAAAGAATAGGTAGGCTTTTCTACCTCCAATGTTTATTTCTCTTGAAACTAAATCAAAACTTTTTTTGACTTTAAGTTTGGATAAGATATTAGTATAGTTTTGGTTTACATTTTTAGTTAGTTTAATATTAATCACCTCAATCCTTAATATATTTATTTTCTACTATTTATTAAAATATATGATTGAAATTTTATTAGTTGCAAAATATGCTATAATACACCATTTTTGGGGTTTAAATATGAAAAATGAAAAAGCACCTATCTGACTAAAGATAGCGTGCTTTATTTTTATTTTAATTCTATTTTTAAATCCTGCATATATTACTCACACCCATATTTTGTAATATATCTACTTTATAGTCTTTTATAGTCCCTTTAATAACATGATAACTTACCTCGTTGTTACAATGTTGGTAAAAGGCCTTGTTCATAAGTTTCGCCTCATTTATATTTTATCAATAATGTTTTTCATTTTTGTTAAAGCTCATATCTATCTCAAAGTTTACTGCTATATTCCAGGGTAAATTATATTTAACTTCTCTATGATCTCTAAACTTAATTTTTAAGTTTTTAAGAAACGTATAACGTCGTTGGTGACAGTATGGGAGCGATTTTTGATATCGTGTACCCCTGCTAATATTACTGATTTGAATGCTAAATATATCAAATGTGTTTATTTCTGTTTTTATAAACAATTTCTATATTCATAATATTGATATTTCAGCTTTAGAATATGGTCTTTGTACTAAACATAACTGTGGATTATTTGAAGAGTGGTTAATGGTAAGATAAAAAAAAGGGTCGCCTTTCCCATGATTAATTAAGTCATAGAATAGGCAACTTTATTTACTTTTATTTAACATCAATTAGTTTAAATCCTAAATCTTCTACAATATTTTTTATATCATTAATATGTACATCTTGATTCATATTAACAAGTGCATATCCTTCCTCTATGCTTATATCTAAAACTTCTACACCATCAATATCTTCTGTAAGTGCTTCTTTTAGATTTTGTTTACAATGTTTACATTTCATACCTTCAATTAAAAGCTTTTTGCTCATTTTTTATTCCTCCTACATATTTATTTTGTACCTTAATTATATTTTTTAAATATGTAGAAATTATGAATTTATAGTTGTACCTCATCATATCTTTGCAAAATACGCCTTAACATAAGTTCTCCAACTAAAACGGCATCTTCTATTGTAAGATAATTGTCTGAGCTTTTATCCACTAACATTTTCCCAACCGCTTCAAATTCCTCATCTGCAAACCACACATTTAAAGTTACTGGATAGTATGGAAAAAGATAAAACACAACGCATAAGTCAAATTTAGACTTTACAACTTCTCCACCTAATGATTTACACACCTTTATAACTTCTTCTGGTTTCTTATTAGCTAAAAAACGACTTAGTTCTATCTCCACAGTTTTGTCAAATCTAACTCCCCTTATTAGTCCATCTTTCAATTCACCAAAATGAACTGCCTTAAAAGATAGAGGTGTTCCATCTCCTATATCTAGATAATGTAGTAAAATTAAAGCATGCCAATCTTCTAACTTTTCCTTAGTCTCATATGATGGATAAGTCAATTCAATAATCTTGTCTAAACTCTTTATTTTAAAAGTTGATGTTTCTTCACAAAATTCTACCCCCGTATTTTTAGCAATATCTACAGGTGATTTGTTCTCTAAACGTTTTCTGGCTGCTATATACATCTCATTAAAAGCTCTATTTGTTTTTTTATCTTCCATATAACTCTCCCCCTTGTATCTTAACTTTAAGTAATTCTCTCACCATAAAGTTCTGTAAGTTTTATAATATTTTTCTATTTCATTCTTATATATCGTCTCAAATGTTTTAATATATTGCTTTTTTACCATATTAATCAGCAAATAAGATGTCTTTTATCCAATTAATAAGTTCTTACCACAATCATAGCATATTAGTAACATATCACCACTTTTAAATTGTTAGCTTAAGTCTCTTATTATTATAAATCGAAAAAAAATCATCATCACACCACCATAATCAGAATATGATGCATAAAAACAAAAATAAGGCAAAAGCTTGGAGAGACAAAATTTCAAAAGAAATTTACTCTGATATTAACAACCATCCTAAATCTAGTTTGGACATTGATTGGTACAATGTTTATATGGAAATCTAATACTAATCCAAAAGTTCATATCAAAAATAAAATGCTCCTCCTTAGTTTAAAAATTATAAATTGTTAACTAAGGAGGAGCTATTTCTATGATAATATTATTTTTTTCTCTTATTGTTTCTTTTTTTTCTTCTCATTCTTTTTCTTCTTAAGTTTATTAATCTAATAATATATGCTACTATTGCAAGTACTACTAAAGTTTTTACTATAAATATAATAAATGATGATGCGTAAATTTTAAGTAAATCTAGTTTACTTAAATTCACCTTTCCATTTACTTCTGATGAGTAATTAGGTAGAGTAAAATTAAATTTCACATCTTTATTTGCCAACTTCCAGGCACTTTTATTTTCATTATTGTATTCTATTTTTGCATTTTCATCATTAATTTGATTCTTATAATACATAATATCTTCTGTTGCTATAATTGGAGCTGTTATATTCTTTTTAGGTCCAATAATACCGTACTTTCTGTATTGAAGTTCAATTGTTCCAACTTCTTCTCCAGCCTTTTTAAATACTTGTTTTTCAGCTGCAATACCATAGTCTACAATAGTTTTTGTGTCATTAAATACATTTGTGCCATCTATTCCATAATCAGAATTAAGAGCTACAGTAACTAGATTTCTGCCCTCTCTTTGGAAGAAACCAACAAAGCAATGACCAGCTTGAGATTCATTACCTGTTTTTCCACCTACATTACCATATTGACCAAGGATTTTGTTTCTTAATTTAATTGGTACAGCTTCTCCTTCTATATTAATTGTTATATTTGGACTTTGATCTGATATTGTTTCTCTAATCCATTGGTTTTTGTAAGCTTCTTTTGCTATTACTGCTATATCGTAGGCTGTTGACATATTAATCTCTTTATTGTCTGGATCTACTGCATTAGCTTCTAAGCCACACGGATTTACTACTTTTGTATCTTCTAAGCCAAGGTCTTTTGCTTTATCATTCATCATTTTCACAAAATCTTTGTAATTTCCTGCTACAGAATCTGCCATTAAATATGCAGCATCATTGGCTGAATAAACCATAACAGCTTTCATAAGATCATCGCTTGAAATTTTGTCACCCACATTTATTCTTTTCAAGTTATTAAGTGCTGTTTGAGTAGTTTTTAGTGATTCTTGTGTAAATTGTATAACTTCTCCCTTAGAAGTATTTTCTGCAAAAACTAATGATGTTAGTAGTTTTATTGTACTTGCCACAGGCCTTTGAATATTTGCATCTTTCGATGCAATAACTTCTCCTGTGTCCATATCCATAACTATTGCCGATTGTGCAATTATACTCGGTATATCACCTGTATTATTTAATCCATTTGCTACACTGCTTAAAGATGTACATATTACTAATAAAATAGTTAATATAAATGTATTAAAAGATTTATTTCTCATTTAAAACCTCTTTTCACTTTTGTATTAATAGTTATCACTATAAAATTTCATAAAATAAGAATAATTTTATTCTTATAATTTAAAGCAATGCAATAATTATATCATAATTTTTACATAATTTGTCAAGACACCCCCCATGGATTTAAAAAATATTTAGTTTTTTGCCTTAAATTTACATAAATTTACCCCTATGTTATAATGTGCAAGTAATATAATTATGGGGGAGAAAATTTATAATGTTAAAAAACAATTTACAGAAAATAATTCTAATACCTACAATAATATCCATAGTACTAATAAGTAGTGTTTTTCATAAAAACCTTACTTTTGCTGCTACCTTAAAAGTAGTAAATACAAATACTTTAAATGTAAGAAGCGGGGCTGGAACTAAATACAAAGTTCTAGGAAAGCTTACTAAAAACACTAAAATAAGTGTTATTTCAGAGAGCAAAGGATGGAGTAAATTTACTTATAATAAGAAAACTGCTTATGTAAGTAGTAAATATTTGATTAATTCAATTACTACAAAATATGTAAATGCTAAAAGTTTGAATGTAAGAAGTGGAGCTGGAACTAAGTATAAAGTTTTAGGAAAACTTAAGAGAAATACTAAAATAAATGTTAATTCAACAAGTAAAGGTTGGAGTAAGTTCACTTATAATGGAAAAGCTGCTTATGTTAACAGTGAATATTTAAGTAATACTAAAAGTGTAATATTAAATGTGCCATATATAAGCCAATATCCTGATTTACCTCTTGGATGTGAGGCAACTTCTCTTGCTCAGTTGCTACAGTTTAAAGGCGTGAATGTTTCAAAAACTACTATAGCCAAAAAAATGAAAAAGTCACCAAATAAAAATCCTTCACTTGGATTCGTAGGAAGTCCTTATAAAAATCAACCTGGTATTTTCCAAGCAATATATCCAGAAGCTTTAGTAAGTACTGCCAAAAAGTATAGATCCAATAGTGAAGATATAACAGGTGCATCTGTAAAAACCTTAGAAAAAGAGCTTAGAAATGGAAACCCATCAGTTATTTGGATGTCTCTTAATTTAGCTACTCCTCAAATGGGCTACTGGTACCCAAATACTAAAGACCAAATATGGGTAAATAAAAATCTTCATGTCATGACAGTTACTGGTGTTGATGATGATAATTTTTACATAACAGATCCTGCAAAAGGTAAATACAGTGTAAGTAAGATTAAATTCGAATCAATTTACAATAAAGTTGGAAAAAAAGCTTTAGTTATTAGATAGTTAAAAGAGCATAAAAAAGTCTCAGGTTAAAATAGCCTGAGACTTTTTTAGTAAATATTTAAAATCCAGTTACTTTACTTACATTTCCACCTTAGTAACTTTACGAGGTCTTCCCTTGATGTTTTTAGTTTGTAGTGTTTTAAGTACCATCTCACCTTTGTTGTTTAAAACTTCCACAAAAGTAGATACATCTTGTATATTTATAACCCCTATATCTGATGCAGTCATTCCTTCTATACTACAAAGTGTACCAACTATATCAACTGGTCTCATCTTTGTCTTTTTACCCGCATTTATGTGAAGTCTCATTATCTCACAACTCATACTTGCACCTTTACTCATTTTAACTTCAGGCTTTTCACTTAATTTTCTTTCAAATTCAGCTTTTAATTTTTTCACAGATTTTCTACTTGGCGTTTCTTGTCTTACAACTAGTTCTCTTCCTGTATATGAATTAATTTCAGATACACGTCTGTCATCAGCTTTTGTTACAAAGGTAATTGCTCTACCCTCTTTACCTGCACGGCCTGTTCTTCCTATTCTATGAACATAGTTTTCTCTAAGAACTGGTATGTCAAAGTTTATTACATGAGTTATATTTTCTATATCTATACCCCTAGCTGCCACATCTGTAGCTATTAAATATCTGAAATATCCTTTTTTGAAATTAGACATTACTTTTATTCTATCGTCTTGTTCCATACCTCCATGTATTTTGTCACATGGATATTTTAAATCTGTTAACTCATTATAAATCATTTCTACTTTTCTTTGAGTGTTGGCAAAAATCACACAGCTATCTGGATTTTCAACTATTGTAACATCTTTTAATAAATTTAGTTTTGCATTTTCTTCTACTTTATAAGCTACTTGAACTATTCTATCAACAGTTAAAGTTTTAGCTGCTATTTCTATTTTAGTAGGATTTTTCAGATATCTTTTTGATAAATCATCTATATCTTCTGGCAATGTGGCAGAAAATAACATGGTAACACGCTCCACTGGTAGAGCTTCTATTATCTCTTCTATTTGTTCAATAAATCCTAAACTAAGCATTTCATCAGCTTCGTCTATTACAAGATATTTAATATTATCCGTAACAAAACTTCCTTCTTTTATATGGTCAATTGTTCTTCCTGGAGTTCCAACTACTATATGAGTCTTTTGCTTAAGTTCTTTTTCTTGAACAGCAAATGAAGACTTTCCATAAAGGGCACAGGCTTTTATTCTTTTAAATCTTCCTATATTAAATATATCGTCTTTTACTTGTATTGCTAGTTCCCTCGTTGGTGCTAGAACTAGTGCTTGGGGTTTATTTTCATCCCAATCAACTAACTCACATAGGGGTATTCCAAAAGTTGCTGTCTTTCCACTTCCTGTTTGTGATTTTACAAGTATATCTTTGTTTTGTAGGGCTACTGGTATAACTTGTTCTTGAACTTTTGTTGGATTTTTGAAATTTAACATTTCTAGTGATTTTAATATTTCCTTGCTTAATTTATAATCTTTAAAGTTTGTTTTTGTCATTTTGTCATCTCTTTCTTCTCGTCATAGTAATCTTATCTATTATATCACACTAAGGCAATACTCAGTTTTTGTAATAAGTAGCTATTTTATATTAACAGATGATCTAGGCAAGTTATTAGTTTTATTTAAAGTTTTAATTCATTTCAATAATTTTAAATTCTTTATTTCTTAATATGTTAAGTAGTTGTTCATCTGATGTAATTTTTTTATTTGTATAAATACCTGTTCTACATAAGTCTTCTTCTTGATGTACATCACTACCGCCTGTAGCTATAAGATTTGGATTTTCTTCATAAATAGCCTTTGTCAAATCATTATTATTGTTGTGTCTTGGATTTTGGTTATATATTTCAATGCCATGCAAATAGTTTATATCCTCTAATTTACTTCCTTTCTTTCTATGAGGATGGGCTTGAATAATAATTGCCTTATCCTTGAATTTATTATAAAAATCCTTTAGTCCCATTTCTATCATCCACTCATTTTCTAGGTAATCTTCTTTTTCCAATCCAAATACTAAAAAATCATTTGTATCCTTATTAAAACTAATTTCCATTCCTAGACCTATGTAAAAATCTTTATCTTTGCAATATTCTATACCTCTATCATAGCTATAGAAAAATTCCTTCGTTTTTTCTTTCCAATCTTCTCTTTTACACTTTCTAAAGTAGTCTTTTCTTAAGTGATCTGTAAGAACTAATCCTGAGTAACCTTTCTCTATGTATTTGTCTATTATTTCTTCTATACTTAGACGCCCGCAAGGACTGATTTCTTTTGTATGTATGTGTATATCGTATTTAAACTTCATCTGTCTCCCCTTATTTTGTAAATGATTTAAATATAGAATATCATCTTTTTATATAATTATAATTTAGCAAAGTCATAGATATTGATCCCTTTACGTTTTAAGTCCCTAATTATTTTTTCAGCTTCACTCATTCTATTCCACTCTATTAAAATTCTTATTTTGTAAATATAAACATTTAGTTCATACTTAGTCTTTTTCAAAACTTCATTGCATATATCATATGCTTCAACAAAACGTTCTAAATTATATAATGATTCTATTTTATAGTTATATATTAAGATATAATTATCATCCTTTAACATTTCGTCACATATTGTTATTGTTTTTTCATATTCCTTCATACTATACAATAATTCTATAATAATTAATAGATATTGTGAATTATGTAAATTTTGACTTAACAAACTTTCTATTTTTTCTAGACACATATTTTTATTACCTAATTCAAAATATATTGAGCTTAATTGCAAAGTAACACTTTCTTCTTCTAGCAAACTTCCCATTCTATATCCAAATATTTTTTTCAATTTGATTTTCTTATTATGATCTAGGTCTTTAATCAACTCTATCCATTTTTTAGCATAATCAAGTGATTTTGATAATTCTTTCGTTTGAGTATATAATTTAGTCATTAATGCATAATATATTGCTTCATTTTCATTATCTATATTTATTTCTCTTAAAATTGATAATGCCTTTTCATATTCTTGTATTTCTATGTATATAGATGCTTTTTGTAAGCTCAAATAATAATCCTTTTTGTTTTTAATAGATTTTTTTATAAATGACTCATTAATTATTTTCACTCTTTCATCGTTTTTTGCTATATAACCTATGTTTGATAAATATTCTATTAAATCTTTTGCTTCTAACATTTTATCTCGCATAATATAAGAGCTACATAATCCTTCTATTGCTAAAATATTTCTAGGTTCTACTTTTATAACTTCTTCCAAAAACTCACTTGCTAATTTATAGTTATTATTATGCATACAAGAATCACCTTGAAGCATTTTTACATCAGTTAAATAACTATATTGCTTTTTCAAATTAGAAATTATAATTTTGCATTTGATTCTATTATGATTTTTGGAATAAAATATGTATTTAATAACATCAAGTTGAGGATGTTGAATATTTAAACATTTTATTTTTTTCAATAGTGTTTTTGCTTCTTTCAATTCATCATTTTTAACACTATAATCGAGTTCGTAAAATAAATTTAAAAATGTATTATAATCTAACTCTTCTTTAATTTCAAACAATTCATATAAAGGATATTCTTTTTTATTTATATCACGTATTAATTTATTTATAAATGTTGTTGGAAATCTCTTATATAATTCACCTTGCTTTTCTATTAATTCAAACTTTTCATTAATAAGCTTTAATATATTTTGACTTACATAATATTCTTTCATAAGAAGAATGATTAATAAATCTCTTACTTCATCTTTTGTTTCTATAGAGTTGCATACATCCTCTTGCAATATCTTACGCCATATTTTCAAATTATTTCTAAGTATAAAAGATTCATATATTATTTTTATTCTTTCTAACCAATTACGTACTTTAATATTACTTATGTTATCAAAATATGAAAATAAGCACTTCTTATATTCTTCTCTCAAGTATTCAAACTCTTCTGGATTACTTATCTGATTTATTCTCTTTAATTCAATAGTGTAGTACTTTTTTAAGGAAGTTTTTGTTTTTTTATCCCCTGTATTAGATGTGTTAAACATTATTATAATCTCCTATGCATTTAAAAATATAATAATGAAAATTTCCCCTTATTATATTTTTATCTAATTTTTATATTTATTTCGATTATAAGGACTTGACATAAGATGCTCCATTCTGCTACCCAGGCATAATTGTGGCTCAGTTGTTAAAAAACAAAAGCCAGTCTTATGACTAGCTTCAATCTACTTAGGTATTCTTATATGAATACAAATTAATAAAATTTTAATGATTCAAATGATTTTAAAACTTTATCTTTTGATTTATTTGCATAGCATGAATAAAATACTAATGTTCTGTCTTCTGACTCAGTTATATAATATATTTGATAGTCATTTTCTATAACTTTCACTTGCTTCTCTCCTATAACTTTATCATATACTTTATTTTCAATTTTACATTCAAGTTCTGTTTTGTATATATCATTTGTATATCCTTCTAAACTTTTCTTTGTTTTAACTGCTCTTATATTTAAACCTTCTGATATAAGAGTCTTTTCATTAACTTTAACTGCTTCATTACTTGAAGGCGCTGCCATCGAAAATATGCAACATTCATCTAAGTTATCTAAATTAGTATTCCCATCATTATCAATATTAGCTTCGTCTATGTCTTCTTGTGCAGTCCAATCTTTTGGTGTCTCCATTGAAAATCCAAATTTTTCATTAGTATATTTAATATTATCCATTTTACCATACCAAGAATCCGTAGATTTTTTACAGCCAACCATAGATATTATAAAAACTAAAAAAACCAAAAATAATATTTTGTTTTTCACCATAATCCCCCTGTGTTTTAAGTTTCTATTTTATATTCTTATTATAGTCTAAATTTACTGAAAATTACATAATTTAACAAGCAATAAATTGAAATAATGTACGATTTCTATATTCATTTTGCTTTTAACTTATTTCTTGCAAGAATATTTTTCCAAATTATAAGCAAAAGTACCATATCAAACATAACGAAAGAAACCTTATCTGAAGAGTTAAAAAAGTTGACTAAACTACTTTAAACATAGTTCTTTTGTAAGTGTTAAAAAATATATTGACATAGTTTTTGAAAAATAATATACTTAGTAGAAATATATATTTCGTATAACCTCAATAATATGGATTGAGGGTCTCTACCAGAAACCAATAATTTCTGATTACGAAGAATGCTTACTTTAATTTAGTAAGTATTCTTTGTAATCAGAAATTTTTTTTATACAAAAATTTATAAATAATAAGGAGATGATACAATATGCTAAAAAAATTACCCAAAATAGAATTACATTGCCACTTAGATGGAAGTGTTAGACCACAAACAATAATAGATATTGCAAAAGAAGAAAATATAGAAATCCCATCACATGAATTATCAGAAATAGAGAACATGGTAAAAGTACCTTTTAATTGTGATTCTCTTGTAGAATATTTAAAAAGATTTGATTTACCAAATAGAGTTATGCAAAGTAAAGAAAGTTTAAAAAGAATAACTTTTGAATTGTTAGAAGATGCCAGTAGTGAGAATTTAAAATACATGGAAATAAGATTCGCACCATTACTTCACACGTTAAATGGACTTAGTGTAAGTGAAGTAATAGAAAGTATATTAGACGGAATCAAAAAAGCCGAAGAAAAATACCCTATAAAGGCCAATCTTATATTGGGTTGTATGAGAACTATGACTTTAGATGATGCAATATATGTGGTAGAAGAAGGAAAGAAATTTTTAAATAAAGGCGTTGTAGCTGTAGACTTATGCGGTGCTGAAAATGAAGGATTTGCAATAGAGTTTAAAGAAGCCATTGATTTGGCAAGGTCATTTGGATATAGAGTTACAATACATGCAGGAGAAGCTGCAAGTGGAGTAAATGTATTAGAAGCAGTTGAAATATTAAAAGCTGAAAGAATTGGTCATGGTATAGGTATAAGAGATGTAAAAGAAGCATATGAAATAGTCAAAAATAAAAATATAGTTTTAGAAATGTGTCCAACTAGTAATGTGCAGACTAAGGCAGTAAATTCTTATGAAGATCATCCTTTTTATAAGTTTTATAAAGATGGATTAAAAGTTACTCTAAATACTGATAATAGAACAGTTTCTAATATTAATTTAACTAAAGAGTTTAATACTGTGGACAGTGTTTTTGAAATGAGTGAAGAAGATTATAAAGCTCTATACTTAGTTAGTGTAGATTCAACTTTTGCTGATGATAATACTAAACAGTGGTTAAGAGAATTTATATAAGGCATGTAGACTTAGGTTTAATAAGTCTAGTAAAAAATGGATGCAATAAGGAAAACTTACTTGCATCCATTTTCTTGCTTCTTTCTATGTAAAACTATAAAACTTCTATCATACATCTCTCACCCTAGGTTTCAAAAAATCATATATCTTCTAATTTACTTCTTTAAATATATTAAAAAATTTATAAATATATATTTACAATAGGTTTTATATTATAATTTTCCAGAGGGAGGTAATAAAGTTGCATAAAAATCATGCAAACTAAATTTTATCTAAAATAAATATAACTTAAGGTTAAAAGGGGAAAATCTAAATGAGATATGTTGAGTATGGAAAAACAGGAAAAAATGTTTCAGTAGTAGGATTTGGCGGATTAAGATTTGATTTAAGCAAAAGTAATGAAGAAAATGCAAAATTAGTAACTTATGCCTATGACAAAGGTATAAACTACTTTGACACAGCTCCTGGTTACTGTGATGGCAGAAGTGAAGAAATTTTAGGTGTAGCCTTTAGACAACTAAAAAAAGAAGGAAAAACTGATTTTTATGTTTCTACAAAAGGTAGACCAACTGTTTGTGATACTGTAGAAAAAACAGTAGCTTCTGTAAAAAAATCACTTAAAACTTTAGGAGTAGATAAAATAGATTTCTATCATGTGTGGTGCATTAGAAAAATGGAACATTACAACCTTGCCATGAAGCCAGGTGGACAATATGAAGGTTTATTAAAATGTAAAGAAGAAGGTCTAATCGATCATATAGTATTCTCTTCTCATCAACCAGGTGATGAAGTTTTACAAGTACTAGATGACAACAAGTTCGAAGGTGTTACTATGGGAATAAACTTATTGAACTTTCCTTACAGATGGAAAGGTGTAGAATATTCATACAATAAAAACTATGGTGTTGTAGCAATGAACCCTTTAAATGGTGGCGCTATCCCTCAACATAAAGATGCACTGTCTTTCTTAGCAAAAGAAGATGAAACAGCTATAGACGCTGCTTTAAGATTTAATATAGGTAGCCCTCAGATAACTGTTTCTCTAATAGGATTTGGTAGTTTTTCTGATATAGATCATGCTTGTAACATAGCTGATGAAAATGAAGTTTATAGTGATGAAGATATAGAAAACATAAAAAATAAATTAGGTGAGCATATGAATGCTACTTGTAGTGGATGTGGATATTGTAAAGTCTGTCCTCAAGACATAAACACTCCAGCATATATGCTTTTATATAACGAAAAACAAATGTTCAAAAAAAGTGATGAGCAAATGATAGACGAAATTTATGGTCTTGAATGTTGGAATTACACTATGAACAGTCAAGGTAAGGCTGCTGATTGTATAGAGTGTGGTCAGTGTGAAAGCGAATGTACACAACATCTTCCTATAATTGATAGATTAAAGGAAATAGCTAATTGGGAAGAAAAGGGCGTAAATAATATAACTGTATAGCTTCCTTATTTAATAAAATAATAAGTTTATAAAATACATAAATAAAAGTAGAAGAGTATATTCTATTTAACATACTCTTCTACTTTTTATGATTTAATTATTTATAACTTCTATTGCTTTTTCAATAAGTTCATCTCTGTTTTCTTTTATACCTTGAACCGTAGGCTCTATATAAACATCTGGCTTAATGCCTACTATTTGAGTTTGTGATTTATCTGGATTAAATACTCCAATACCTGTAATAGAAGTAATTACATTTCCAGGTAGACTAAACTCCGCTACATTTCCATCTGCACCAATAGAGTCACTACCTATTACTACAGCATTAGGTGCTTTTCTTAAAGACATAACTGTAAACTCTCCATTACTTTGAGTTCGTTCATTCATTAATATAGTAACTTTACCTTTGTAATAATTCTCATTATCTTTACCCACTTTTAAGTCTTCATCTAGTAATACAAATTCACCTGGCACTGATTGATTAACCATGGATATTTTTGAGAAAGATACTTCCTTAGGCATAAGATATTCACCTAAAGTATATGTTATAATGTCAGATGGATATTCTCTAAGGTCTATAATAATACCTTTTGTATCCATAAACTTTTTCATTATTTCATCAATTTCACCTGACTTTAATTGTCCTGGGTTTATATAACCTATATTTCCTTCTAACAGTTTATGTGAATCTGACTTCACTTCAAACATATCCATATCTTTGTAACATTTAACATTTTTTGTAAGCACTTCATTATCTCTTTTAATAGTTATTTGCATATTATCATCTTTAGTTCTAAATAAAAGATATTTTAAACTATTTACTATTGCGCTTTTCTTAGTAAGAGATCTATATTTAGATTTTTCTTTTACTACTTCAAATATATCTTTATTATTAATTTTTAAGACAATATCACCTTCTTGAAGATTACATTCATCTTTATATTTAGGTAATACTTTTTTTATAACAATTTGATTTTCTATTAATGCAAATTCAAAGGGTGCAAATTTATCTCCAATATATTTGTCTAAAATTCCATTATAGTCCTTAACACCTGCATGAGAATCATGTATTTTGGTAGTAAGTTCTGATATTGCTAATTTGTATTCTAATTCATCTTTCGTTTCTATAAATTTAGGTATAAACTCTGTTAAAACACCGTCCCAGTCTTCTCCTATTATATCTTTGTAGGGATAATAATACTCTATTACATTCCAGTATCTAAATAAACCAAGTAGCTTGTAACCAGTGTCATCATAATTCATATTAGGATACTTCTCTTCATTTTTAAACTCTGAAAAACCATTAAGCATAGAAAAATTAACATAAGCTTTATTTCGTTTAGATATATTAGTATTTGATATTTTAATCAATAAATCACTTAATTCTTTATTAATATATTTTTCGTCTTTTATCCAGTCTATATCTCTTTTTAACACAACTTCTTCATTATTATCTTCTTTAGGATTTTCTTCTACTTCACCAAATTTGTATATCCAGTCATATAGTATTTTGTCTGTTTCATTTGAGCTTTTCGCTTCTAATACCTTAGGCATTATTCTAAATAATTCATAATCCCAATTCACATTTCCAGAAATCACTTCTGGATGATAGTATTTTACTAGACCCCAAACTTTACATAATTTTTTTATATTTTTACTTTGGTTTTTATTTAATTGTTCTAATTTTATATTGCTCCCTGTAGCAAACTCTTTGTCAAAGTCTCTTTTGCTAACAAAAAATGAACAGATGACTGTTGTTATAATTAAAATACCTATTGAAACTAATATAGCTTTTTTAAGCCATGGATATTTATTTTTTTCTTTATTCATTTTTCCCCCTAATAAATCTATAGTCTATATTTACTCTTTAAGTTATTATCTAATTCTTTCTCATTAATATTATATATATTATTGATTTATTTTTCATCAAACAATATAGAAATAATCTTAATTTTACAGGAATAAATAATAATATGAACATTTTTCTATATCTTGTAAGGATTTTATATTATATACATATAAAATTTATTTTGAAAATAGTTATAAATATGTTACTATGGGAATTGTATTAATATACATTTTTATAAAAAGAAATTTTCAGGAGGAAACTTATGAACTATATTACAAAGGACGAACTAGACAATAAAGAATTAGCATCTACATTCTCTATTAAAAATGATGAATTAATATTTGATGAAAAGTCACCATACAAAACTGATTTTGAAGTAGGTGATATAGTAACATTAAAAAATAATTCTAAACAAATGGGAGTTGTTTCCTTTATAGAAGAAGACGAATTAAATATAAACTGGGATGATGATAGAGAATCTGTAGAAGCTTCTTCTAATTTAATAATTGTACCTCCTACTTTTGGAATACAATTATTTAAAAACAATGATTTACTTAATTTATGGGAAAATTTATCAAATGGTAAAAATGACAGCTTTGATTTAAAATGCCTTTATATAAATGATAAAGTAGTAAATGAAGTTACTTTTATTAGAGCATACAAAAACACTGACACTTTAGTAGACAAAAGATTTAAAAGAACATTTTCACTATATAGAAAATTTGGTAATACTCAAATATTTAGGACTAATCTATATACTATTAGTAATAAAAATATAGAATTTAATTCTTCTAGATTTGTGTATTATTTATTACAAGATAATATTGTTTATTACTTAGGAATAGACTTAAACCGTGATGATTTAAATGCTTATTTATTTAAAAAGTAATATATACAAAATAAAAGCTATAAGTTATAGATAAAATATATCTATAATTTATAGCTTTTTATTTACTCTTTATAATCTATTATTGTTTTACTAGTATCAAGATCTTGATTTAAGCATCTTTGGCTATTTATTCTTTCTGAAATAAGCATTTCATTTAAAATACCTTTTAATTCATAAATTGTACTTTCTAATTCTTGTTTTTTAGTTTTACCTTTTGCTGGTTGCTTGCTATCTTGTAATTCACATTTATGATCTATTATTGTTTTGCTAGTATCCAGGTCTTTGTTTAAACATCTTTGACTGTTTGTTCTTTCTGATACTAACATAGTATCTACTAGCTTTCTTGTTTCTTGTATTAAACTATCCACTTCTTCTTCTGTAAATTCTTCATTAGTATCTTTATGTTCTATTATTGTTTTACTAGTATCTAAATTTTGATTTAAACATCTTTGACTGTTTATTCTTTCTGACACTAACATCATGTTGTACATACCTTTTATTTCTGTTGCCAACTTATGTATTTCTAAACCTATTGAGTTTAAATCTTTTTGTGAAAATTCTTCACTAGTATCCTTATGATCTATTATTGTTTTGCTAGTATCTAAATTTTGATTTAGACATCTTTGACTGTTTGTTCTTTCTGATACTAACATCATACTTAATAAATCAGATAATTCATTTTTTAAATGGCCTAATGCATTATTTAATTTCATTATTAATCACCTCATTATTATTTTATACATTTACATATTATTTTCCCATGAAAATTTTTCAATTTCTACCGGTATTTTTTACCATTTTATTATATAAAATAACTTTTATACAATAAATTTATACCCACTTATTTTCCCATGAAAATTTAAACTTTAAATTATTAAAAGACATACACATTTTTGTGTATGTCTTTCTTTTATTAATCTGCAAATATGAAGATTTTATTATTTAACTTTTATATATTTTATTGTGCTATAAGAGCTATAGACTTTCTTTCCTTCTACTTTTCTATATGCTCTTACCTTAAAATAGTATCCTTTTTTACTAGTTAATTTTGTCTTAGTCATTTTAGTACTTGGTGTATCTTTTATTAAAGTGTATTTTCCATTTTTTGAAGTTGCCATATAAACTTCATATCCGTCACTTCTCTTACTTACTTTTGAAGAGTAATTTAAGTTAACTTTTTTAGCAGTTGTTGATGATAATTTTAATATTGGTTGTAATGGTTTACTTGTAACTTTTACTTTTTCACATTTTAATCCTTCATAAATTTTATTACCAACTTTTTTATATGCACTAACTTTATACAAATAACTAGTTGCAGATACTATTTTTGTATCTTTGTAAGTAGTGGTAGTATTTTTAGATATTGTTTTTAATAAATCATATTTTTTAGTAGATGTATTGTATTTGTAAATTTTGTATCCATCTGCATTATTTATCTTCTTCCAAGATAATTTTAAAGAATTAGTTAAAACATTAGAAGTTTTTAGACTTTCAACAGTTTGTGGTAATATACTAAAAGTAGCTTTAGCTAATCCCATGTAATCGTTGCACCCTTTTACAGTAACTGCAGCAGTTCCTATTTCTTTGTTATTTGAATAGCTTACTGTATAATCTTTACCTTCTTCTAAAACTTTCTTGCCATCTTTTACAATCACTTCTGGTCTTTGATATTTATTATTATAAATTTGATTTTTCACCTTTATTGTTGTGTTTGCTATATTAGAACTTACAATTGCCATAGTTTCATTTAATTTTGCTAGTGCTTCATCTATTGTTTGTTGGTCTTTTAATAAAACATATTCTGTTTTATTAACTACTTTAGCTTCTTTTAATGCTTGTTGAAATTTTTTATATGACGACTCAGAAAAATCACTTTTATCCAAATCATTAGCTATTTCTATAGCTTCTTTTAATGCTTCTTTAGATGGAGTTCTAAGTCCATCTGGATTTAATTGATATACAACAGCTTCTAGTAATTTACAATAAGCACTTATAGTCTCTTTTCCACGACTTCCCCATGTAGTCTCTATAAACTCAAGATTATCTCTTTCAGGGTTATGCATAACTTCGCCTATTTCCGTTTCATAAGCCCCTGAAGAACCTTCTTCTGGATGTTTTGGGTCATCTGGTACTTCCCAATTTACTGCCTCAAAGTATAAGTAAGGCATTAGTTTTCTAAAGTTTGCATGGTCACTCCAATTTCCTGTAGAAGGAGTTGGATAATCTAAGTTTAATTTAGTATTATTAAATCTCATACCTGTTTGTAGAGCATCCGATAATTTCAGTGTTTGATACGCAGGCCATGCATTATCAACGTTATCTGTTTCTTTGTTGTAGTTACCACTATATACATAGCGGTATGTACCAGCTAGCATGCTATCCATATTTACCATATAAACAGTGTTTGCTATTTCTTCTTTAGTCATAGAATTTGCATATGCAGATGAGCCTTTAAGTCCAACTTCCTCAGCCCCGAAAAACACGAATTTAACAGTATAAGGTGTTTTTTTATTAGCAAGTCTTTTTGCTGTTTCTAGGTTTACAACAGTTCCAGAACCATTATCATCTACACCATTAGTTCCTACACTATCATAATGTGAACCAATTATAACCTCTTTAGATGAATCTCCTTTTTTAGTTGCTATAACATTTTGAGAATTATAAGTTACACTTTTTCTTTCATAAGAAAAGTCTTGTTCACTTCATAACCAAAAGACTCCAATTGTCCCTTTAGGTACTTAGCTGTTTCTTGTTCTTTATCTGTACCAGCTATTCTTTTAGTTAAATTTTGATTTAAATGTTGTAATACACTATAAGCATAATCACCATAGCCCGTGTTTTCTTTTGCAAAGGATACTGGTGTGTATGCAAATACGCTAAATATCATTGCTACTGCCATAATTATGGCTAAAAACTTTTTCTTCATAAATTCTCTCCCCCTAAATTTTAATTAATATTTCATCTAATATAAAATAACTTTTTAAAAACATCGATTATATTTCAGAATATTCCGTTATTTATTATTAGACTCTTTATATAAAATAAGATAAATATTAAATTGTTTATTAATAGTATTTCAGCGATATATAACTTTTAGGCACCATATTAACTAGTATTTTTTAGGTACAAAAAAATCGCCCCTCAGTCCTAGGACTAAGAGACGAATTATATCCGCGTTACCACTCTCATTGATAAGTTATCATTCAATAATAAAAAATAAAAAATTCGCTTCGCTTAAGCCACTGCGTGGGCGCTACACTTCATGTCGCCAACGAGATGCCTTCACTACCGCTCAGGCAACGACCTTGCTCAAAAAAAGTCCCTTGGCTATAAAGCCAAGAGACGAACTATTCCGCGTTACCACTCTTATTGATAAAATTCGCTACACTTCATGTCGTCAAGTGCTTCACCACTTGCTCATTAAAGCAGTTGGAAATTAAAATTTCCTACGAATAAAAACTTATCCACTCAATCTCTTAAGGCGAGATCACCGATTGACATACTAAAAATTTCTGACAGTCTCCTCCAAAGCTCTCTTCACTTTATATCTAGTTGCTAGGCTCACACCAACCCTAGCTCGCTGAAACTTAATAAAAAGTTACTCTCTTTTTCTCAGGATTTATGTATTGAATTATTTATCTTGTTAAAATAATAAATTACTTTCTAAATTATGTCAATATATTTTTAATTACAAAATCCTCAAATATTTAATTTTACCATTCTCCCTCGAAATCATTAACATTGTCTTTATTAACTTTTTCTCCTAATAAGTTTTTAGCTATTTCACCTGATAATAATACTGCTATTTTTTTAGGTCCATAACTGAAACCACATGAGTTTGAACAACCAACCAGGCCAAAGGCCATAATTAAAGATAGTACTACTGATAATTTTTTAATTAAACTCTTCATTATAAACTTTATTAATTAAGTTAGTTGTATATTAGGCTAATCTTTGTTGTAATAATTATTTTTACATTCTTTTTCATTTAATTTGTGTTTTTTGCTCATTTAAAAAAGGAACATCATTTTTTGATATTCCCTTGCATTATTATTCTCTTTTTTAATTAATGTATTAAATGTAATATTGCATCTACTGCTTTAGCTGAACCTCCAGCATTTTTAAAACTATTTGATAATTTTACTGCATTTTCTTCATATTTACTATTATTGATAACTTCAAATACAGCTTCTTTTATATTTTTAGGTTTGTCGTTTTTTAAAACAAAACCAGCACCTAATTCAGCTACTCTTCTGCATACCATATTTTGTTCTGATTGTTGTGGAAAAAGTACTAGAGGTACTCCATAATATAAACTTTCATTTACACTGTTCATACCACAATGACTAATAAACCCATTTACTTCTTGTAGAACTTTAAGTTGATCCACTTTATTTTCCACTTTAAAGTTCTCTGGGATTTTACCCAGTTGCGATATGTCTGTATTGTTTCCAACAGACATAATCACATCTATATCACCATCTTTAAAAGCCTCTATACAATTTTTGTAAAAATCAATATTTTTGTTGTTTACAGTTCCCAAAGATATATATATTTTTTTGCATGCTTTTCTTTCTTTTTCTACACTTATATCAGCTACTGAAGGTCCTACAAAATAGTATTTATCAGAAAAAGTATCAATCATCGGTTGGAATTCTTTTGATGTATATACTATGGTATTTGTATCATTATCATTTTGAATTATTGAAACAAAATTTTTTACATCATAACCATGACTTCTTAAAAGCTCTAATTTTTTATTAACTTTTCTCATTCCAAGTACCATGTACATAATCTCTTTAAAACCTTGCTTCATCATAGGTGCAGTATACTGATTAAATGCAAATGTTGTAGTCGAACATATATAAGTAATACCCAACTTATTTGCAAATAATTTTCCCCAACAACATAAAGAGTCAGATACTATGCAGTCTGGATTAATTTCTTTTAGTTCTTTACATACTTTTTCATCTAAAGCTACTGTTGTATCTACTATCATTTCTATCATGGCAGAAAAATCTTTACCAACTTTTTTCTCGTCTTCTGGTCTAAGTTCTGGAACGTAATCATCACAACTTATATAGTTAGCCCCAGCTCCCTCAATTTTTTCTCTAAATTCTTTAAAAGAATAATACCACACCTGATGACCTCTACTAGTTAACCCTCTCACTACCTCTATAGTTGGATTAGTATGCCCATGTGCTGGTATAGAAAAAAATACAACTTTACTCATTTTTACTCATCCCTTATTTATTTTATTTAACTTATTACTTTATTTATTGAAGTCTATTCCCATACCACCCATAAAGTTTATAAGATTTCGTTGATGAACTATTGCAATTCCTTTTTCTTCATCACCAAGTACCAATAACTTATCACCTGTATTAATATCAAATAGTTCTCTAGCTCCCTTTGGAATAACGATTTGTCCACGTTCTCCCACAGTAACAGAACCAAAAAAATGTTTTCCTTTAGGTGGTATGGCTACTCCCGACTTTCCTTCAGAATAATTAACTAAATTATCCAGTGTTACATTATATAATTTTGCAAGTTTGGCACAGCTATTTACATCTGGAACGGACTCATCATTTTCCCATTTTGCGACTGACTGACGTGATACGTTTATCTTTTCCGCCACTTCCTCTTGTGTGTAATTATTTATTTTTCTTAATGTTTTTAAATTCATACTAATCATATATTTCATACCTCCTATATTAATAATATTTAATATATACTATTAATTCTACCAACTATCCTTAACATTGGTGTATATATTAGTGGCATTTTAAAGAAATAATAAAAAAGCCACTGATTATTTTCAGCGGCTCAATTATATTTTCAGTATTTAAGTCTTTTTTTACCTATCTTAGTTGATATAAATACTATACTAATAGATAGTAATATTATAAACATGATTATATTCAAATTATTTTCATAAGTGATTCCCTTATCCATTAAATACGTTAACTCCATTATCCATTTTGTAATTGATACATTACTTATAAGTTCTAACATATGTGGCATCTTTGATATAGGTAAAAATGCACCTCCTAGTAATGACATTATTAGAGCTATAGATGAAGATAATAAACTAGCTTGTAACTCACTATTTGATAGGAGTGTAACTAATGTTGATATACTAGTTGATACAATTGCTATTAAAATTCCTATAATTATAAAATTATTTATGGATATTCCCATATCTATTTTTAACAAATATAAAAATGCAGATGCTACTATTATTTGTAATATAGTATTTATCAAGTTGTAAATATAATTTCCCAGTATATAACTAGATACTTTATTTGGAGTTATAGAATATCTTACAAATATTTTATCTTCTTTATCTTTTAACATAACTACAGCTGACATAGTACAAGTTATAATTAAAGTAATAAGTATAAATCCACTAGCTCTTTGTGATGCACTCAAGCTACCTTCATCTAAAGTACTAATTAAGTTTTCTGTTTTGCTAATATTTCCAGTATTTATAACCTGTGATACAGCTTCTTCAATAGATTTATTCATATTTTTGTCTAAGCAATAAACTTCAAATTTATTATTCTTTTTAAATTCAATTACTCCCATATACTTAGCTAAAATCATATCTGTATTAATAGAATTTTTATTTGCCTTACTCACTTCAACTCTGTCTATACTATTAATTTTTTCTTCCACTTTTGTATTAGTATATTGGTTTTCCATAATTCCAATATTAATTGATGGTTTCATCATATTATTAATACCTATAGCCACAATTATGGATACTAAAGGTAGTAAAAAAGTTAAAATTAATTTCTTTTTATCTTTTAAACTTCTTATAAATTCTTTTTTAGCTACTAGTAATGAAATCATTATATAAATGCCTCCTTTTTAAAGGATTTTATTGAACTTATTGTAAATAACAATCCTAAAATAATAGTTATAAATAAAGATGTTATATATACTGTTACTGTGTTATCACTCATCATCATAAAAATGCCTTTATTGATCCAAGTAAGTGGTGATATATAACTTATTGTTTCAAAAACTGTTCCCAATGAACCTATAGGAAAAAAGCTACCTCCAAGAACTGCCATTATTAAAATAGGTGTACTTACTATATTTTTAATAGACATAAAATCCTTACTGCAAAGTCCAATTAAAGTTCCTAAAGCTGATGACATGAATCCTAGACTTATTATAAGAATATATATTTCTAGAAATCTCCCTCTAAAATCCACTTTAAATATAAAATTACATATTAAAAGTAAAATTAAATTATATACAGCTATGGATATGGTTGCTGGAAGTATTTTGGATAAAACTATTGACGTCTTGCTAATAGGCGCTATAATGAATCTTTCTCCACATTTGTGTAAGCTTTCTTCTTTAGCAACGTAAATAAGTGTTATTGATGATAGAAAAGTACAAAAAGGAATAGTTACCATGCAGTAGTAATAATATGATGTAATAGTGCCATCTTTAGAATAATAGTTTGTTGCCATGTATCCTAATATGACAATTAACATTAATGGAAAAGTAACTCCATAGCCTATTAAAAAGGAATCCTTTATGCTTTTTTTCATATTAAGTTTAAATAATACTTTAAATTCATTCATTATAAAACCTCCCTAATCTCTAAGTTCTTTCCCTGTTATATTTAAAAATATCTCTTCTAAATTATTTAATCCTTTAGATTTGTATTTAGCCTTAATTTCCTCTTTATCACCAGATTCTATAATGTGACCACTATCTACAATAATAAGTCTTGTGCATATGGCATCTACTTCTTCCATATAGTGAGATGTATATATTACTGTAGTTCCCTCATCTCTTAAATTCTTTGTAACTTCCAATATATTATTTCTAGATTGAGGATCTATTCCGACAGTCGGCTCATCCATTATCAGTATCTTTGGTTTGTGTACTATTGAACATGCTATATTAAGTCTTCTTTTCATACCACCTGAAAAAGAATCTGGATAATCATTTTTTCTATCATATAGTCCCACTAATTCTAATGTTTCTTTTACTCTATCATTTAAATAATTTCCTTTTAATCCGTAAAGGGATCCAAAAAATTTAACATTTTCGTAAGCAGATAAATCATTAAATAAAGCTATATCTTGTGGCACATATCCTAAAGATTTTTTAAAATCATTGTCATTTTCACTTATTTCTCTGCCTTCAAATAAAACTTTTCCATCATCAGCATCTAGTATTGTTGTAATCATATTTATAGTTGTACTTTTTCCTGCTCCGTTTGGCCCTAAAAAACCTAATATCTCACCTTTATTAACTTTAAAGCTCATTTTATCTACTACTGTTTTTTCTCCAAAACTCTTTTTAAGTGATTTTATTTCTAAGATTATATTCATTTCATATCCCCCATTTTATATTCCATGTTTTATATACAATGTTGTATATTATTTTTAAATAAAAATGTAGTTTATCACTACATTTTATTTTCCTCGTCTCATTATTTTCATTAGCTCTTCAAGAGCTTCTTTTGACTCCTGCGGGTTATTCAAAATTATTTCTCTAAGCTCTTCAATCCTATTTCTGTTAATTTCAGTATTATTGTATTTAGCTTCCCTTTCTTCTCCAAAGTCAATATTTTTAATCATAACTTCTTGACTCTGACTATATTTCACATATTCATCATATTCGTCAATTATTGCTTTATGCCATCTTATAGAATCCTTAATTACATTTATAGTCATCTCAAATGATATTCTTTCAACTTGTAAAGTTGATTCATTAATTTTTATATTCTCCCAGTATTCCCAATAATCTAAAGTCTCCTCTAGACTTTTAATATGCTTATTTATTATGGAGATAGCTTCCTCTTTGTCTAATCTATTAAATGTTATTGGTATTATGAACTTATCTGTTCCTGTTGGCATAAGCGGTTTAGAAAGTTCTTCTTCTATAGTATTTTTTAGCTCTTCTTTACCTTTATCAGTTATTTTATATATTTTTCTTACTTTTGACCCAATGGTTTCTTCTTTATATAGTTCAACTTCTCTATTCTTCTCCATCTTACTTAAGGCATAGTATATTGAACCAGATTTAACCTTTGCCCAAGTATCTAGACCTGTAGCTTGAATGAATTTTTGTATTTCATATCCATGAGTTGATTTTATATTTAGGTAATATAAAATAATTAGTTTTACCATAACCTTCTCCTTAGTTTTCAATTAAATATCTGTTATTAATTTAAGTATATATACAACATTGTATATAGTCAACATTTTTTATAAAACATTGTATATTTCATTTTATAAGAATATGTTAAAATAGGGTGTATCAAAAAAGATACACCCTCAAAGTTCAATATGTATTTATTAAAAATCTGTAGCTATTACAGTTAACATTATTTCATCGCCTAAATCTTCTCTAACAGAAGTACCAAATATAATGTTAGCCTCTGGGTCACATAATTCCGTTACTAAATTTGATGCATCATTAACTTCAAATAATGTTAAGTCTCCTCCACTGGCAATATTAAGTAATATGCCTTTTGCACCTGTTATTGCAGTTTCAAGAAGAGGTGATTCTACAGCTTCTTTAGCAGCTTCAATTGCCCTATTCTCTCCACTAGCTGTACCTATACCTATATAAGCTAATCCTTTATCCTTCATTATTGAACTAACATCAGCAAAATCTAAGTTTATAAGTCCTGGCATTTTTATTAAGTCAGATATTGATTGTATTCCTTGCTTTAATACATTATCTGCCATAGAAAATGCGTCCATCATTGATGTATTTTGAGACACTATTTGTAACAACTTATCATTTGGTACAGTTATTAATGTATCAACACTTTCTTGAAGATTTTTTATTCCTTCATCAGCGTTATTTTTTCTAACTCTGCCTTCAAATCCAAAAGGTTTTGTAACAACACCTATTGTAAGAATTCCCATTTCTTTTGCAATGTTTGCAACTATTGGCGCAGCACCTGTTCCAGTACCTCCACCCATACCTGCAGTTACAAATACTATATCTGTACCTTCAAGCTCGTTTATTATTTGAGTTCTACTTTCTTTAGCTGCATCTTTACCTACTTGTGGTTTTGCCCCAGCACCTAAACCTCTAGTTATTTTTTCACCTATTTGAATTTGCTTGTTTGCCATTGAAGAAAATAATGCTTGTTTATCAGTATTTACAGAAATAAAGTCTATTCCTTTTACTCCTTCACTAATCATTCTGTTGACAGCGTTGTTTCCTCCGCCGCCAATACCCATAACCTTTATTACAACATCATCGTTATCAAGCTCTATATTAATTCTGTTTTCGCTCATTATTCTACCCTTCCTACTTAATAATTTTTTCTAAATTTTTATTCATAAGCCTTTGAATAATAAAATGCCTTTGCATACACCATTTAATTATACTAAATATTTCACCACATTTATATCGAATTTTGTAAAAATATCATTATTTTCCATGTATTTCAATTAAAATTTGTATGATATATAATTTAATTTTCTAAATCATCACAATAAAAAGAGATGTTGGTTTAAACTCAACATCTCCATAATTTTATAATATTTCATCTAATATATTTATTGCTTCTTTAACTAAACATGGGCAAAATTCTAATAATTTTCCACTTGCAAAAACTTTTTCTTTCTCTTCAGGTATTGATATATCATATTCTAATAATTCTTTACACATACATGAACCAAACTTTTCAGAAAATTCATGTCTAAATTGTAAAGTTTTAGCAGTACATAAATCTTTACTTACTTTTAAATCTGATTCTTCATAATATCCATATTTTAATCCTATTGCTATTACAGCTGCAACAACAGCACCGCAACTATCTCCTGAAAACATACCACCGCCTAATCCAGAAGTAATCTTTAATGCCATTTCTTCATCCAAGTTTAATTTTTCTGCATAATATGTAAGTACAACTTGTCCACAATTATAACCTTGTTCAAATAAATTTTTTATTTCTAATTCATTCATTTTCATTCCCTCCTATTGCTATGATTATATATCGTTTAAACTAATTTATAAATAGTAATATTCTAAGTGATTATCTTTCTATATGATAAAACAAAATCGAATATTATTTTTTTAAAGTCTATTTCCATTACATATTCTAATTATCAGATTCATTACTTGAATTTTACAATCCAACTTATGATATATTTTCCTATAATTAATGAATATTTACCAGCATTTTATGATAATATGTTAAATAGTTAATATAACATGAAAAGAGGTATAAGCATATGAAGTATAATAATAAAGAAAAAATAAACAAAAAAATTGCGCCTTGGGATAGGCCTCTTTTTTTAATGATAATAACCTTTATTGCAGGTTATGTGAATGCCTATACATACATTACAAGAAATGGTATTTTGGCCAATATGCACACTGCAAATATGTCTACATTTGGAATTAGTATTGCCCTTGGTCAATGGCAAAGAGCCCTAAATCACTTTATTCCCATAGTTGCATGTATACTTGGCGCTGCATTTAGTGAATTTATTAAATCTCTAATTATAAAAAAGAAATACAAAGGTGATTGGAGAAAAATGGCCCTTGTTTTAGAATCTATGGCATTGTTTTGTATTGGTTTATTGCCTAAATATGTACCAGATTATATTGTTACTAATCTTGTTTCTTTTTTCATGGGATATTTATTATGTCTGTTTAGAAACTGCTTTGGTATTGCATATAATACAACAATTTGTACAGGAAATCTTAGAACTGTTGGCCAATTATTTTATGGTGCATTAGATGAAAAGAGTAAAGATTCTCTTGTGAAACTACTTACTTTTACAGTTCTTACATTTTCTTTTGCCCTAGGTGCCATACCTGGGACTATAATTTCTATTGCTGTAAGTACTAAATCTGTGTGGGTTTGCAGTTTTTTATTATTATCACTAGTACTCTGGATGTCTAAGTTTGAATCAGATAGTAAATTACCAAATAATAACAAATAACTTATTCTTTATTAATTGTTAAGATACCATTTATTTTATAGTGAACTTAAACTACAAAAGCTACTGACTTTAAATCAGTAGCTTTTTTAAGTTATTAATTATTTAAAAGTTTTTCCTTAATCATTTCTATATCATCTTCGTTATATTTCAACTGTGAAATACTAAAAGTAATAATAGCATTATCATAAACAATTATTTTTTTATCGAAAAAATGTGAAACATAGACTTCCTTTGCTCCCCATTTTCTTTCTTCTATATCATCTTTTTTATAATCACTAACAAATTCATCATATTCTTTTAAAGTACATTCTAATGCTATTTCTAAAATTTTATCATATTTACTTTTAACTACTGTATAATAAAGTTCCCCCTTAGATTCTTCAATATTCTCATAATCATAACTTTTTGTCTCTTCGTCATAAATTTTCTTTTTATCTTCTGTATAAATATAATCAGAACAATCTATATAGGTTCCCAAAGGTGATGAAGAATAATTTTTATAAATTTCTCTTTTCCCTGTAATACTTTGATCAAAATCTTCCAAAGATAATGGTATCTCATCATTTGCATCTCTATTTAAGGAATCCGAATCACTGATTATTGCAGCAAATCCAGTAATAATTAAAAAAGCTGTCACAAAAGTTCCTATTTTTTTAACTAAACATTTTTGTTTAAAATTCTTTTTGATATTTACTTCTAAGCCCTTATTTTTAACAACAACTTTATATTTTTTAAACTTAATAATAAAAGAAATAACATTTAAAATTATAAGTAATATAAATGAAATAACAAAAGATATGGTACTCATACTTGTTAGCAAAGCTATTAATCCATCTCCAGTTAAAGATATTATATATATATTTATAGCTAAGATAATTAAACCAAAGATAAAATAATAATATTCTTTAAATACATTTCTAAATTTCAATTCTTGTCGTGGAAGATTTTTAGTGTCTGAATTATTAATAAATATTTGAAAAGTTTCATTACCACATATATAGTCTAAATTATTTTCTTTATATAAATTTATATAATCTGATTTTAGTGCATATTGATCTTTTATCATTTCATGTTTTGTATTATCTACAAAGAAATTTATCAACTTAGGCTCTATTTTATCAAAAGTCAAACTCATAGCACTTATTTTCTTTATCATCCATCCATTTTGTGCTTTTTCACTTAAATATTCTTCTAAAAATTCTGCATCTAAAATATCAAAATAATTATATTTTTTCATTTTGCTTTTCCCAATTAACATGAATCTCCCCCTATTTTCCTACTTGGTAAAATATCCTTTCTTATCAAGTATAAAAACTATAGCTATAGAAGAAATCAAAACAAAGGTAGCTATAAGTCCGGCTTCTGGCCCAAAGGATCCACCACTAATAACATCACTTCCCACTAAATTTAAATCAACAATACTAGAAACACCCACATTTAGTCCACTGACTTCAAATCCAAATATATTACCTTGAGCAAAATTCCATGCTGAATGCATACCACAAACTGCCCAAAGATCATTAGTTTTTGTAACATAAATACCATAAAAAAGTCCTACTAAAATAATATTTATTACGGCAACGTAGTTAACATCTGGATTGAATAAATGCATAAATCCAAATATGGTAGAAGAAAGAATTAATGCAAAAGCTTTATTATATCTAGCAGCTAAAACATTCATTAGCCATCCTCTAGTTACTATTTCCTCCGTTGCCCCTTGAATAATCCAACCAATTAATATGAACATTACACCACCAATTGCGGACATACCGATAGGCTGAATAGGATTTTTTTCCACTGAAATACATCCAAATAAATACAGTATTAAAACCACAATAGACATCATAACAATACCAATTATGAAACCTTTTATGTATTTTTTAAGCCAACTATCTTTGTTAAATCCAAGTGTGGAAATACTCCTTTTTTCAATATGTTTAACTCTTACAAATACTAGAAGTGATATAAATACAAATGAGCCTAATTGAATAAATAGTTCTAATATCTTTAGATATGATGATAGATTATGTGAGAAAGATAAAATTATATACAATGGAATTATACAAATTCCACCTATAATTTGACCTACAGTAATAAATAAAAAAGCCAAAATTGTTGCCCAAATAAAATTAGGCAACTTTTTACTTCCTTTGGCTAAAGTAACAAGATCTTCTTTTTTTGAATACATAATACCCCCTAAGACATTGCTATTTTGATTTGAAATTATATATTGGTTTAATTACATCAATTATATCTACTGTATCACCAACAAATTTTAAAATATCCTCTATCGGTTTATATGCCATTGGTGCTTCATCTATAGTTTCTTCACATACAGAAGTAGTCCAAATATCTTTCATAGTTTTCTCAAAGTCATTGATATTTAACTTTGCCTTTGCTTCTGTTCTACTCATAAGTCTTCCAGCTCCATGTGGTGCTGAAAAATTCCAATCTTCATTTCCTTTTCCTATGGCAAGTATACTGCCGTCTCTCATATTTATTGGGATAAGTAGCTTTTCTCCTCCATAAGATGATATGCTTCCCTTTCTTATTATATTATCTTTGAAATTTATATAATTGTGAGTTGTATGGAAGTGACTAAAATCATCAACACTTTTATTTATTAATTTATTTAAAATTATATTTGCCATAACTTCTCTATTTATCTCAGCGTACTCCTGACAAATTTTCATATCATGCAAATATTCTTCTCTATATTTTCCACTTAAAAAACACAACTCTTTAGGATATTTCGGTTTTAAGCCTTCATATTTTTTTATTAACTTTTTCAGTTCATTTTGAATTTCTTTTCTTCTTCCTTGTTCCTTAAATGTTTTAATTAATTCTTCTTTTTCTTCATAAAACTTTTCTTTACCACTACATAACTCTACTGCCAAAGTTTGATAGTATTCTGCAACTTGTTTTCCTAAATTTCTACTACCAGAATGTATTACTAAGTATTTATTTTTGTTCTTATCTTCATCAACTTCAATAAAATGGTTCCCCCCACCTAAAGTTCCTATACTTCTTTCTATCCATTTGCTTTTTTTTAGTTCTCTATAACAATATAAATCTTGTAATTTTGTAAAATTATATTTTTTACCTTCGTGAACGTCCTTACCAGAAGGTACATATTGATTAATAATATTATCTAGCTCATCTAAAGGAAAATCTATTTTCCCTAGTTCTACAGTAAACATTCCACATCCAATATCCACACCTACTATATTAGGTATGACCATGTCCCCAAGCTTAGCAGTAAATCCAATAACACATCCTGCTCCTGCATGAGCATCTGGCATTATTCTTATTTTGCCATTTTTCACAAATTCTTGGTCACAAAGTTCTTTTATTTGCTCCCTTGATTTTTCATCAATCTTATCAGCAAATATTTTAGCCGTGTTATATTTTCCCCTTACTTCTATCATCCTTATCACACCCTTTTTTATATTGTAATATTATCTTATCATTTTTATTTTTATAATTGTGAATTTTTTACAAATAAAATGCCATTGATTTTTCAATGGCAAATTTACTTATTTTATATGAAAGTATAGTTATTTAATTTAAGCTATTGCTTTAGATATTTCTTTATTATTCATTAATAATTTAATTAATATCGGTATAAATATCAATTGTATTAGCATGCCGGGTATGGCAGTAGTTAAGCCTCCAACTACATACATAATTGGATTTATTTTAGGTGCCAAAGTCAAAGATACTGCGTATGCTCCTGCAATAGCAAATAATCTTCCCACTATCATGGCAGAAATTAAAGATAAATAAATTTTATTTGTTTTACTAAATACTAATCCTGAGATTAATCCGTATCCACAAAGTTCAAAAGCCATAATTGGCATAACTGGAACTAAAGGTGGCATACCTGTTAATAATCCACTAAGCACTGGTGTAATTATTCCCACACCTGCTGCGTATATAGGTCCTAAGAAATATCCTGCTATTAAAACTGGAATATGCATTGGTAAAAACATAGGTCCTCCCATGCTAAACATGTGAAACACCATTGGTAAAACAATACCACACGCAATAAAAAATCCTGATAATATTAATTTTTTAGTTTTCATAAAATAAATCCCCCTGTTTATTAATTACAAATTTAAATAAATATAATTCCCTTGATAATTCTTTCAAGTTTTTTAATTCTTTTCTATAACTACATAGTACATATCATCATTTTCAAAGGCTTCAATTACCTTTAGTCCAGCATTAATAAAAACATTTTTTTGTTCATTTATTTCCATTAATATTGATTCATGTACTCTTTCATCAGCATTTCTATGAAGATTATTTAAAAACTCTCTACTGTCTGAGTGAGCAATCATAAGTATTCCATCTTCTTTTAAACTATTTTTCACAAGATTTGAAATAGTTTGTGTTTTATTTTCTAAATGAGGATACATGGAGTATAGAATTATTTTGTCATATTTATGTTTTAACTCTTCTTTTTCAACATTTACTAAGTCAAAATCAACATTACTCAAATGATTAAATTTACTTTTAGCAACTTCTAACATTCCTTTAGAAATATCTACACCTTTGATTCTTCCTGTGCATACTCTTTCATTTAAAAATGGTATTAAAACTCCCGTTCCAGTACCTATGTCCAGAATTTCATCGTCTTCTTGAATTTCAAGCTTGTCCAATAAATAATTAATTTTAGATTCATCTACATTAATCATATTGTCCCATTTTTTAGCTACAGAATTAAAAAAATCTGCTTGTCCCAAAATATTCCCCCCTAACAAAAAAAGCCATGAAGATAAAAAACCTTCATGGCTTCGTTTCAAATTATTTTATTGACATAAGTGTAACACACTTTAATTTATTTTTCATTAATTTTACACATTTATCATTAAATAGTAGCAATTATCTAGATACTTCTCCTGTAGACTTGTCTACATACCACCATCCATAAGTCTCTCTCATTCCATTGTCATCGTAGTTATCAGCAGTCAGATGGTACCTATTTCCTATTACTTCATATACTTCAATTGTGTTTGGAGCATGACCAATTTCTTTTATAAAATAATTTTTAAGTATTTTTTTTGCCTTATCTTCAGAAATTCCATCACTATTTAAACTTTTTTCTTTCTTTTTAGCTTCCTCTTGTATTCTCTTCTCTTCTTCTTTAGCAATTTTAGCTATTTTTTCTATGGCATCTTCACAATCTTCTTTTATATTTGTTAAAGTTTCTTTTTGTGAATCATAAGACTTATTGTCTTTTATAAGTTGTAAAGCTTTATCGATATCTTTTATTGCTTTTGAGTAATTTTTATTAGAAAAATAATTTTGGGATGATTTCGTTAATTTATCAATTTTCTCATTTAATTCCTTGTCTTCTTTAACTTGCTCTTTTAAAGTTTTAGCTTCTTGAACTAAAATATCAGATCCATTTTCATAATTTATAACTCCATCTAAAAGTTCTAAGGATTGATCAAATTCACGTTTTTCATAAGATTTTAAAGCTTTAACATATTTTTCACTTTGATTGTATAAATCAGTTGCCACCTTGTCATCTTTCTTTTCTTCCAATGCCTTTTCAAACTCTGTTATGGCATCTTCATATTTTTTGTTTTTTAAAGCCTCATTCCCCAACTCTATGGCTTTATTGTATGCTGCATCACTTTTACACCCTACTAGTAAAAGCATACTTAATATGCATACTGATATTAATTTTTTTTTCATTTTGTATCCCTCACTTTGTATCTATATTTTGACATTGTAATTATATCAAAATATAGATTATTTTTCCATAAAGGTTTACAACTAATTGTTTTTTTATTTTTTAATATACATTTTTATTTTATGATACTTTTTATTTCTTTTTTAAGCTTTGGATCAAGATTCTCCTTTAAATAGACCTTTTTCCACTCTTCATTTAAAGACTTCTTCTGATCATTTGAAAAACTTTCTGAATGATACGGATTAAGAATGTCAACCATTTCATAACTCTCAAAGTCAATATATTTACATAATTCATCTATATTTTGAATTAAAAACTTCATATTATCATATGATACAAAGCTTCCACTTCGTCCATATTTTGAAAGGTAACTACTTATTTGATAGTCTTCATTTGTTGCTTTAAAATATGCACCTGAAGCATCCATTGTTTCATTACTATCATTTACATATCTAACAAGCTGAATTTCTCTTATTAATTTATCTTTTTCTGTTAAATCCTTATATCTGTGGTTTATGTATCCAACTAGCCCAGGGCTCCAATCAGGATCTAAAATATAACGTTTACGTTCTTTAATTTCATCTTTCGTATATCCACATCCTTTGAGGCTCTCTAAGTTTTTATCAATTTCTTTATCTCTAATTTCTGTTAATTCTTTAATACTCAAATCATCTAAATTTTCAGGTGATTTTTTTTCATTAGATACCTCAGGTATTTTCGTTATTTTTTCATTATCATTTTTATTTGCAAATACAAATACAATTGTTGATATACCTAAAGTAGCTAAAACTAAAATTAAGCCTATTTTTTTCTTAAACATTTCTATTTTCACCCCTTCTAAAACCAATTATATCAAACCAATAATTAATGTAAATAAATGGTAAACAATTATATTCTTTCAATATCTTAAGCTTAATTTATTTTCAAATGAAAAAAGTAGTTACTAACAAATATTTTATAGTAACTACTTTGGTCTTTAATTATTTCTAATATTATTAAATATTTCTTGCTACTTCATATGCATCCCAGATAGCGTACATAATATTTTGTACTTTATTAGCATCACCAATCATTCTTACTTCTGGGTGTAAAAACTTAATTTCATCATATAATGATTTTTCTGAATTATATCCTATAGCAAGTATTGCTGAGTCTGATTTTATTATTTCTTTTTTTCCATCAACTTCAATAACAAAACCTTCTTCTACTGATTTTGAAATTTTTGCACCACATTTTACATTAATTTTCTTAAACTCAACTAAGTCTTTTAACATATCATGGTTTGCATGACATAAAGGACCTCCAACTTTCAAGATATCATCCATCATTTCAACAATAGTTACATCTTTTCCTTGATCCTTTAACCATAGGGCAGTTTCACATCCTACTAAACCACCACCTATAACTATAGTAGACTGTCCTACATCCTCTTTTTTAAGTAATACTTCCTCAGCTGTAAATACCTTTTTAGGTCCTTCTATAGATAATTTTCTTGGTCTAGATCCTGTTGCTATAATTACTGTGTCTGCTTCATATTTTTTAACAGTTTCTGTTGTCGCACATGTTTTAAAATCTATTTTTACTCCAAGTTTTTCAAGTTCTAATTCATACCACTTCACAAGAGCAAGATCATCTTCTTTAAAATCTGGTGCTCCTGCTGGAATTAAATTTCCGCCTAATCTTTCAGACTTTTCTATAAGTACCACATTGTGACCTCTTAGTGCGGATACTCTTGCAGCTTCACATCCTGCAACTCCACCACCAATAATAAGTACTTTTTTCTTTTCATCTGCCTTTTTAACTTCTAGCTCTTTTTCTCTACCACAAGCTGGGTTAACTGCACATGATATATTTGCATAAGTCTGTAATCTTCCCATACAACCTTCTTGGCAAGAAAGGCAAGGACGAACGCTTTTGTAGTCACCTGCTAATATTTTATTTGGTATTTCTGCATCTGCAAGTAATGGTCTGGCAAGACCTATCATATCAGTTTTTCCCTCTAAAATTGCTTCACTAGCCAAATCTGGATCTTCCATTCTTCCTGCACTAATTATAGGAACATTTACATTGTTTTTAAGTATTTCATTGTAAGGTAAGTATAGTCCCTTTTCTTGATACATAGGTGGATGACTCCAATACCATGAGTCATATGATCCTACATCTGCATTTAGGGCATCGTAACCTGCATCAACTAATATTTTAGCCGCTTCAATTCCTTCTGGAATATCACGCCCCATCTCTTGGAATTCTTCATTTGGTAGTCCACCCTTACACCAATCTTTTATAAAACTTTTAATACTATATCTTAAAGATACTGGGAAATCTTCTCCACATCTCTTTTTAATCTCTTGTACAATTTCACATGCAAAACGTAAACGATTTTCTAAACTTCCGCCATATTCATCAGTTCTATTATTAAATAATGCAATTGCAAACTGATCAATTAGATATCCTTCATGAACAGCATGAATTTCTACACCGTCAAATCCTGATTTTTTTGCGATTTCTGCTGATTCTCCAAACTTTCTTACATATTCTTTTACTTCCCCATTTGTTAACTCACGACATGTTACACCTTTTAAGAATCTATGAGGTATTGGTGATGGCGCTACTGCTACATCTCCTACTATAGATGGAATACTAACACGCCCAAACCCTCCAGATAGTTGTAAAAATATTTTAGAACCATAAGCATGAACACGTTCTGTCATAGCCTTTCCTCTAGTAATAAAACTAAGTGGATTAATAGTCGGACAAGGCATAGATGGTAGTGCACATTTTTCAATATCATTTTCAACCATAGTTACCCCAGTCATGATTAAGCCAGTTCCACCTTTAGCACGTTCTACATAGAACTCTTCTCCTCTTTCATTGAAACTCCCATCAGGATTACACAATCCCCCTGGCCCCATTGGAGCTAGTACAAATCTATTTTTTATCTCCAACTTACCGATTTTAATTGGCTCAAATAAAACTTTATACTTTTCTTGCATCATATTATCCTCCCCTAATACTAAATTTATTTTTGTAGTGAATCACTATCTAACATTCAGTATAGGATATGAAGTAACTTTATCTGCAAGGGTTTTTGTTAATTTTTTATTAAAGTATATTATTTTATGGGTATCCATAGCTCAATGTATGTATGTAATTTAGCAGGTTTCTCCACTTCTACAATTAAAATTTTTCCTATAATATCTCCTGCTATTTTCAATACTCTAGACTTTGCATAGCTCAGTCCTTTCTCAAATACCACATCTGGATTTAAGGTTAACTCATCATCTACCCTTTGTATTGTATGTAAGCAAGAAGTACTTTCTAGTATTTTAACATTTAAATCCATTGGCAAATTTAATTCATTTGCTTTGTCATCTAAAACAATATATCCAAAGTTGCTACAATTATTTTCCATATGTTTTATAACTGCTAATTGTACTGTTGGCATTGCTTTTACCCATTGATGAACTACTTTTTGTGATTCTCTATTTTTTGAAATCCAACCACATTCTTCATCATAAAAAAATAATATTTTAGGTGACTTGGCAAATTCATATTTATCTAATAATTCATCAATAAGATAAATACTATTCATATTTTCTTCCATTGATTCTGCCAACCCTTGATAATATCTAGCTTTTTCATATGCTTGATTTTTGAATTCTTCCATCCTTTCCTTAATAATCAGACGATTGTTTTCTTCTCCGCTAAACTGTTTAACTATCATCTTCATAGGAATTTCCATGTTTTTATACTTGGTATAAGATAAAAGTCGAAACACATCAACCACATTATAATAACGATTACCGTTTATTTCTTTATTAACTTTAATTAAATTTTCTTTTTCAAAATATCTAATAGCACTTGTTGTAACTCCTAATAACTCAGCTAAATCAGTTATACTATATCTCATTTTAAAAATTTCCTTTCTACCTAAAGTTACTTTATGTATTTTTATCCATTGGACTATTAATCAAGTCACATACTTATTTTATCATATCCAATATATGGTATAAAAAGGAATTTTCATCTACTTTTAGTCATTTTTAATTTTATCCATTAACTCAAAGAAATATCTTGATTCATGAGTCTTATAAAGATTCAACCATAAATTTAATACTTCTGGTTTAAAAACATCTAATAACCTTATTACCTCAACTGTAAATTCTAAGGGAGCTATACCTGAAGCTGTAACTAAATTTTTATCATTTACTGCAACTTCTCTCTTATAATATTTTTCTCCAGAATAATTAGATACTATCATTTTAAGATATTCCAAGTCATTACTTGTATGATATGACGAATCTAATAATCCCTTCTTTGCAAGTCCTATAGTTGCACCACAAATTGCCGCAACTACAGTTCCTTTTTTCAAAGCTTCTTTTGCTTTTTCTAGTAGGGGTTCATGAATTACTGATGTCCAAGTTTCTCCTCCTGGTAAAATCAAAACATCTTCACTATGAAGATTGCACTCATCTATAGAAACTTCTGGTATTATTTTCAATCCTCCCATTGTTGTTATAGTATTTTTATCAATTCCTGCTGTAATTACCTTTAATGGATCTAATCCTTTTTTAAAATATCTTCCTGTATTTAGTTCTGCAGTCAAATATCCTACTTCCCAATCTGACATAGTATTAAATACATAAAGATATGCTTTTCTAGTTTTCATAATTTCCACTCCTTTTAAGTTAATTGGTATGACTTATTATAAAATAACTTCACTGACATGTTGTGTCAGTGAAGTTATTAAACTTGATAATATTCTATTAACTCATTTAGATCTTCAATCATTTTTTCCTTCAAATTTAGTGGTTCAATTATCTAAATAGACTTTCCATAAGGTATAAGCAAATCAGGTACATATTTATAAATTACTTCTTCTTGAAGTAAAAATATTACTTCATTTGAGTTTCGTTCTTTAATATGATGTGCTAAAAACCAGTTCTGACATAAGTTATCCAAAGCATTTGCTTTTCCTCTTATAATTAAAAGCTTAAGATCTTGCGTATCTTCTTTATACTCCAGTAATGTTTTCATAAAAAATTTACTAGGAGAAAATGATTCTGGAAAATTAAAAGTATTTTCTGTACCTATAGTACTAATAATTCTATCTACTCTAAAATTACGAATTTCATTCCTAAAATGACAAAATGCTACTAAATACCAATTGTTATTCCAGTAAACAATCCCATATGGGTCAATAAGTCTTTCTTTTACTTTTTCTTCACTACCAGTGCGATACTTAATTTCTACTGATAATTTGTTTACTATATTATGTTCAAGTTTTTTTAGCAATAACTCCACAGATGATTTTGCAATTGGTTTTATTACTTCAAATCCTGCTAAATGTTGATTTAGAACTTTTTCCTGTTCTTGATTTGAGTACATTTTTATTTTTGACGTTGCTTTATCTAATTCCTCATTTAAAAAATAGCCAGCTTCTTTTGCAAACATAGCAGCATGAAGTAATGCTGTTTGCTCTTTAGTGTGAAAAAAAAGAGGGGCTTCAACAAAATTATTCAATAATGTGTACCCACCATTATGACCTGCATCAGAAATAATAGGCACACCACTGGCACAAAGTGTATCCATATAACGATAAACAGTTCTTATATTAATTTCTAGTTTTTCAGATATTTCTTTTGCTGTTACTCTTTTATCTGAACTTAACATCCACAAAATTGACATCATATTATCAATTTTAGCCATATGTACTCACCTCTTTTTAAAATATATAAAAATGTTATAAAGTCTCTAGTTTCATACTCTCTAATTTATTTTCTTATTTTACTTACATAAAAAAATACATTGATAAATTCATCAATGTATTTTCATAGTAAAATTATACCCTACCTAAACCCTCTACTATTTTCTAATAACAAATATATTCTATAAACTCCATATTGTCAATAAACTAAACTTCATATTTAAACAGGACAAGCAAACTACTACTTAACATTTAATAATCGTTCCAAGTATATTGATTTAACTTGTTCATTTGCCAAAGCTCTCTTAGCTGGAGGTAATTTTAGTATTGCAGATAGTATGGCCGCCATTGCCCTATGGCTATTTAATGCCTTATTATCAAATATAAGTTCTTGTAATTGCCCTTTTTCTATTGCCATAAGAACTACTCTATGTACTGAATTTGCAGGAGTTATTATTTTTTCTTTTCTTTTCAAAAGTAATATGCTATTTTTAGGGCAATTTCTAGCACAAATTCCACATCCTAAACAAACGTCTTCATTAATTTTAATTATATTCTTATCATTTTCTTTTATCTTACTTATTGCTCCTATGGGGCAAGCACTCTCACATTTGCCACAACCTATGCAAGAATTATAATTAATATTTGGTATAAAACTAGTTGTTGCTACTGGATGCATATTCCCAAATTTTCTAGCTGCTAATAACGCTTCACAACAACATCCACAGCAATTACATATAAAACTTACTCCTTTTCTTACATTTTCACCGCATTGAACTAAATTATTTTCATATGCTTGATGTAATAATTCTTTACACTCAGAAGCATCTATTCTTCTTGCATAGTTGTATTTTATTAAAGAATTTGCTGTTCCATTAAAAGTCATACATATATCCATAGGAGAGTCACAACCTTGCCCCACATGTTTCATTTTATGCCTGCAATAACACATTCCTACTCCTATATGCTCAGCTTCTTCTATTATGTGGGTAGCTCTTTCATAATCTAATATAGTGACTTCGTTATCACTACTTAATACTTCTTCTTGAACAAAAACTCTTCCTAATTTTGTTTCTGCGGAATAAAATAAGTCCTTTATAAAATCCTCTTCAACATTTAAATATTGATAATAGAGTTCTGCCAAAAGTTTTTGATCAATATCATTTCTAGTTCTCATCAAAGCAAATTCTATAAACCCAGCCATGGGAGGAGGAAGTATATATTGTTTTCCCTTATCATCTTCTATGTCTAATAAAATTGCTTTACTAGCAAGTGTATCAAGGACTTTTAAAGCTTCAATCTCACTTACACTCCATATATTAGCTGCCGTTTTTACACGAAAAGCTTTTATTGGTAACTGAGCAACTAATTCTGCTTCTTTTTCTGTAAATAACATAGCTAATATTTTGTACAAAGTTTTTGATGGAGGAGCTCCTTGTGGAAATCTATTTAACCTTTCCTCTAAACTTTTATATCCATTTTTTGAACTTATATGCGACACCTATATCACCCTTTTATTTATTATCTAAATTATTGTATATACAAATAATCTCACTTTACATTATGTAACTATTATTGATTTTTTATAATAACATGTGATATTTATATATTAACTAATTACTTGCTTAAAATAAAAAATGGCTTATCCACTTTTTAAGCGGCAAAGCCATTTTAATTTTATATTTTTTATAACTACTTTTTATTGTTGTGTAACTTCATTATATATGTTTCCTATTTTAGCTATTTCTTCTTGAGGTGCTGAGCATAATGGATAATACCCTTTACTAACCATCCACTGCCAAACCTCATAAGAGTGATTGCAGCACATTGTAAATGCATCCTTTAAAAATTCTCTTAAATCTGGATTACTACAATCCATTGCATTCCATGCATATTCTCTTCCAGCTCTTTTTAATGTAAGAAGGTATCCTGTTGCTATTTCTCTATCATTAAATTGTTCTACATTTACTCTAGGTGTAACAGGTATAGTATCAACAGGTGCTTTTGTAAAATCATTTAAAGTTCTTTTTAACATTGGTACATTAAGTTTTTCTGATGGAGCACTTGCTTCTTTTACAAATCTCACTTTTAAGTTATAGTCTTGAACATGTGCTTGAAATTGACTTTCTATAATGTTTTTTAACTCTACATCTGTGGCTTGATTTCTAAACATTGCCATATTAGTTATAGAGTTTACACAACTTAGAATTAATTCACTCAAGCCATGTAATTCTCCTGGTGCTAAGTTCATAATTATACCTCCATTAATTTTAGTTCAGTCTTATAATTTCCAAAACTATATCCCTCTATTCAAATTAAAATTATAATTTTTTAATACTTATCTATAAGTTTTAAAATTTTATATTCCTCTTAATTCAAGTACTTGAGAAATTCTTTTTATTGATTTCATATAAGTTGCTGTTCTCATATCAACTGTATATTCATTCATTATATTCCATATTTCTTCAAAGGCATCATTCATAACTTTACTTTGTTTTGACTGAACTTCTTCAAAACTCCAAGTTAATCTTTGTAAGTTTTGTACCCATTCAAAGTATGAAACTGTAACACCACCACTATTTGCAAGTATATCTGGTATAACTACAATACCATTTTTGTATAGTATTTCATCTGCTTCTGGAGTAGTTGGTCCATTTGCACCTTCACAAACAATTTTAGCTTTTACATATGCTGCATTGTCTTTTGTTATTTGTTTTTCTAGAGCACAAGGGAATAATATATCAACATCCATTGTTATTATACTTTCATCAACTGGTGTAGAATTTGGGAATCCTTTTATACATCTATTAACTTTGTTGTACTCTGTTAACTCATCTATATCTAAACCATTTTCATTATATATACAACCTGTATGGTCTTGTACTGCCACAATTTTTGATCCCTTTTCCACCATATATTTTGCTGTAAAACTACCTACATTTCCAAATCCTTATATACCAATTCTTGCATTATTTAAATCTATATTCATTTTCTTAGCTGCTGCTATAGCCATAGAGGATACACCATATCCTGTTGCTTCTGTTCTTGCTAGGGAACCATAGAATTCTACAGGTTTTCCTGTATATGTTCCTGGGGCAAATTTGCCTGTTACCTTTGTATGTTCATCTAGCATCCAAACCATTATTTCTCCATTTGTATTAACATCTGGTGCAGAAATATCTAAATCTTCTCCAACTATTGGTGATATTGCCTTAGCATAAGCTCTTGAAATTCTTTCTAATTCTCCTTTTGAGTAGTCTCTAGGGTCTAAAGTTATACCACCTTTTGATCCTCCATAAGGAAGCCCAACTACTCCACACTTAAATGTCATCCAAGTTGATAAAGCTTTTACTTCATCCATACAAACTGCTGGATGGAATCTTAGTCCACCTTTGTATGGTCCACATAAGTCATTATGTTGAGATCTATATCCAGTAAATCTTTTTAAACTACCATCATCCATTTTTGCAAGGAATGAAACTTCTAAAACTCTATTTGGAGTACTTAAAACTTCATAGACCATTGGGTCTGAATTTAATTTTTCACATGCATTTTTAATTTGCTTTCTTGCTATATCTAATAATCCTAAATTGTTTTTGTTCATATCTGTACCTCCGAAAAATTTATTCAGAAAACGTTTTCCAGATATTTATATAGTATCATCGCTTTCCATAAAATGATAATATTTGTTCTTTATGGATATCATAAGATTTTATAATGATATATTTTTTCCAAAAAATAAATACAATTTGCTCAATAAAAAAAGACCTATAAATAGGCCACTTTACTTTGCATTTAGCAGTTGTTAGTTATTTTTATATTTCCTCCACTTTTTTTTCTGTAAATCTATCTTTACACATTTCTCTTAGTATTTTTAATTCTTCACTATAATCTACTTTACTTTCGTCCTTGTCATATGGTAGTATCTCTACTGTTTTTATCTCAAAATTCTCTTCTTTATTTTCATTCCAGTCTTGTTGTAGCTTTTTACATTTATGGCTATTAAGTTTTAATTTAAATTTATCACCATTTATTGTAGCCTTTATATTTTTATCATAACCTAAATAAACAGTATCTGTTTTTATAGATTTAAACATATATACACCCATTTCTGGTTTCATTTCTTTGTATTGTTGTAACAATTCTTTTCTCTTTAACTTATCCATAATTTATCACCTCTTTTATCAGTATTATACCTTATTACTTCATTTATTAATTTATACTATTTCAGCATACTAATCAATCTACGCTTCGTAGAATTAATTTTTCAATCTAAATATAATATTTAAAATTATTTATACAAAATAAAAAACCATATTAATTATTCCATCAATATGGTTCTCCGTGGATTTATTTGACGTAGGTGATTTACAAGAAAGTATGTATTTCATATATCTGCCTAAATATTTAATTTTTCTAAGTTAATTTTAATGTACTTCAATATACTTGTCTAAATCATCATGATATATTTCGATATTTAATTCTTGAGGTTCTGTTTTTTGATTTAATAACAAATCTAACATATGATGAGCCGTTTTTCCCCCTATTGTCATAGATTTAATACAAGAAACACAATACACAACTACATCTTCGCATGGCATTTGCATAGCACGTTCCTTTTGCTTTTTATGTATCTCTTCTATAGGTAGTATTGGATAATAACTATCTCCACAACAAATAGATTTTATTTTACTAAATTCTGAATCAATGACTCTAATGTTCATTTTTTCTAAAAGACTTCTAACAGCATTATGTACTTGCGGTTTAGGTCTATATGCACATGAGTCTTGCACTGATACCTCCAGACCCAAATAATTTGGTAATGATAAATTTTCAATACTATCTAAAATTTCCCAAATAGATATTGTTTGTATACCTTCATATAGCGACCTAAATCTTTTATCGCAACCAGCACAATTATTTATAATTGTAGAGCCTTGTGGTAATTGTGGATTATGATGGCAACAAATGCTGTGCATTTTAACTATGCCAAAATATTGGTTCAATATTTTTAAAATTTCATCTCCTGCATACGGCTTATATATATTCATGGCACAACCCGGATTAAAGTAACACTTATTCATATCGATATCTTCTATTTTAATACTTTCCAATATAGTCTTACTCGTTTGATTACTCATATTTTTGCTCCCTTTCAAGTTAAATTAGAATTTCTGTTATTTGTCATACTATTACAACGACTTATCACAATTTTTCAGATGCTCTATTTATTTTCTCCATATACAAAAGTACAAAACATCTTCATCCTATGAGAAAATTATAGCATAGGTGTTATATAACATTCCTCTACAATTTGAACATTCAATTATAAATATTTATATGATATAAACAAACTAGACACTAAATCATGTCTAAATAATTTAAGAGAACTAAGTAGTGTTGGCCATAAGGTGGCCGGTTGTATTGCCATGTTACCAGTGAAAAAATATGATATATTTGCAGTAGATAAATTTTTCAAGTTTTGTTCAGAAGTATTTATTTTTCTTTGCAAGACAAAATAAAGTAGGAAAGAGCTTTTCATGTGTTTACACAAAAGTGCACGACCATCCAAGCTCTTTCCATAATTATGTGTTCTTAATATTTATTTATTCTTCAACAGCTGTAGGAGTATAATTTTTTCTTTCACTTACACGCAATACGATACTTTCTGGATCAATTTGTAATTCAATTTTATCACTCTTTAGTTCAGGAATTTCTCCAACAGTTAAAGCAGTCCCTGCCTTCATTCCGTCAACATCAATAGTTATGGTATCAATCATATCTTCAGGTAGAGAAGCATATGGTATTTCAAGATGTATTCTCTCTAGTATGCCTGCGATTTTATCATCATTGATAACAATGATATGAATTACACTGTTAACTTTTTCGTCTGCAGTTAACGCTTGAAAACTGATATGTAGAATTTCATTGTTAACTGCATTTAAGGATTTTTCCTTAATTTGTACAGGTAATGTTTTCCCGTCAATATTCATCATCACTTTACTGCCTTCACGTTTAAGGCGTATCAATTTACGTGCAACGGTTTCTTCCATTTGAATAGAGATTGATTCTGGCAAAGAATTACCAAACACATCTCCAGGAACCATCCCGAGTCGTCTCATTTTTTTTGCCTTTACATTAAAATCACGTTTTTGAACATTAATAGTTTCCATTTTGTTTCCTCCAAATTGTTTTATTATATATGCTTAATTGCAGCGTCGTGCGTTGCAATGAAACAGGCGATAGAAGTTAGGCTTTTATTGCCGCTTGTCACAGCTTACCTACCATTTTATTTATGTAATATATTGTTACTTTCCTCAAATTGCTTCATTTCATCAATATTAGACTCGTTTTCCAAAAGCAGTTTAAAATAAAGTCTGAATCTTTTTGGTCTTTAACTTAATATCCTCTTCTCAAACTACCAAATCTCTTTTCGAACCCTAATAAAAAAGAAGAGCTCTTTATACAACGCAATAAGCGCAATACCAAAAGCCCTTCTTTAAAGACGGTTCTTTTTTATTTAAAATTTTATTTTTTATTTACAATTAAGTATAGTATATAGTAGTTCCCATTGAAAATCAAGGGTATTCGTTTTCCCTTTCGTATACCCTTACTTTAAACTGTGTATAAAGTGGCAGTAACTATGTTGAATTTTCCTAACACTTGCCTTTTTGTTAATTTTCGTTAGATAGGATGGTAGCTAATTCAATAACATAAAATATAAAACATATAAAGTAATTTAATTTATGATTCACGATAAAAAGAGTAGAGTCACTCTATGAATGGCTCTACTCTTTTTAGTATTACTTTGATTGAAAAATTTCTATAAATTCATCTACTGAATTAGAGTTTATCAGTTCATTTACCTTATCCTGTGAAGAAAGAGTTATAGCTATTTCAGATAATAACTGTAAATGTTCTCCATCCTTACCAGCTATACCTATAATTATATTAGCTTCTTTTCCACTATAATCTATCTTATCTCTGAAATGCAGTATTACAATTCCAGAACTTTTAACATATTTTTTCCCATCTAGTGTTCCATGAGGTATAGCTACATTATTCCCTATATATGTTTGATCTGTTTTTTCTTTTTCTAACATTGAATCTATGTACTCAGGTTCTATTAGTCCATGTTCCAATAATTTTTCTCCCGCAAATTTAATTGCTTCATTCTTTTCCATTTTATCTAAATTAAAATATAGAATATCTTTGTTTATAAGCATTATTTTACTTCTCCTCTCTTAAGCTCTTCTATAAGAGTATCATAAACAGGATCATTTAAAAAAGACTCTATGGTTTTAATTTTTGCATTTGGTATATTTTTTTCTGCCCTGTCATATAAATTCTTATGGCAAACTACTAACTTAACTCCATCTGGAACTTTGTCGATTGCATAATTTACTACATTTATATTTAGTTTTGATTCATTTACTTTGTTTCTTAAAATACCTGCTCCCATAGCACTTGATCCTATACCTGCATCACAAGCAAACACTATAGTCTCTATATCTTTTGTAAATAGAACCTCATCACTTTTATTCATAGCTACTACATCTGACATATCATTATTAGTACTCATACCTAACATGCTTCCTATTTCATCACCTAATGACATGTCTTCATCATTTTCTTTACTTTTATCCGCCTTTAAAAATACACTAGCTAATGCAAATGATGCTGCTAAACCTGCTAGTATTCCAAGCATTACTTGAATAAATCCACCTTTAGGTAACATAATTAAAAAGGATACGATACTTCCTGGATGAGGATATCCTGCTAATCCAGCACCTAGTAAATTCCAAACTAAAGCCTGTGCTATTCCTCCTACTATTACCGCTAAAAACATTATAGGTTTCATTAATACATAAGGGAAGTATACTTCATGAATACCACCTATAAATTCAATTAGTAATGCTGATGGTGCTGATTTCTTACTATTTCCTTTTCCAAATATTGAGTATGCTAACAATATTCCCGCTCCTGGAGCTGGACTTGAAACCAACATGAAAAATATTGTCTGGCCATGCTGAGAAATATCTTGTACACCTAGTGGTACAAAAATACCTTGATCTATAGCATTATTTAAGAATAAAACTTTTGCCGGTTCTATAATTACCGCTAATAAAGGTAGCAATTTAGCTTTTATAATTGTATTTATACCTGCTACAGCTACATCAGTTGTTGAACTAATTATTGGTCCTATTACTTTAAATGATATAATAGCCAACACCATACCTAAAATTCCTATTGTAAAATTGCTTATTAACATTTCAAATCCAGATTTAATCTTACCTTCTAGAAACTTATCAATTTTTTTAATACAAAATGCTCCTAAAGGTCCAAGTATCATAGCTGCCATAAACATAGGTATATCTGAACCTACTATAGCACCCATAGTAGCAACAACACCTGCTACTCCTCCCCTTTGATTATAAATCATATTACCACCTGTAAAAGCTATTAATATAGGTAGTAAGTATTTTATCATTGGATCTACCATACTTCCTAATTGTTCATTCGGAAACCATCCTGTAGGTATAAAAAATGCAGTTATTAATCCCCATGCTATAAAAGCCCCTATATTTGGAATTACCATACCTGCTAAAAACCCTCCAAATTTCTGTACTCTCACTTTTATATCCATTTATATTCCCTCCTTTAGTTTATATGTGCGCCTAATAATTCAACTTATATTTACTTTCGATTATACCCTTAAAAACACTATATGATTTTAATCTCAATTCTCATCTTTTACTTTTTATCATATTTATTTTCCAAATACTTTTTTATAATCAACTTTAAATTTTTCAATTCCCTGATCAGTAAGAGGATGTTTAACTATTTGTTCTATTACTGAGTATGGAACTGTAGCTATATCTGCTCCTGATAAGGCACACTCCGTTACATGTGTTGCATTACGTACAGACGCTGCAATTATTTGAGTTTTAATATCATCATATTTAGAGAACATTTCTGATATTGATTTTATAAGATTTATTCCTGACTGAGATATATCGTCTAATCTTCCTACAAATGGTGATACATAAGTAGCTCCAGCTCTTGCTGCAAGTAAGGCCTGATTTGGTGTAAATATTAAAGTTAAATTAGTTTTTATTCCTTCATTACTTAAAACTTTACAAGCTTTTAATCCTTCTATTGTTACTGGTATTTTTACAACCATATTTGTATGAATTTTAGCTATTTGACGAGCTTCTTCAATTATACCTTCTGCATCTTCTGTTGTTGCTCTAACTTCTCCACTTATTGGTCCATCTACTATACTTGCTATTTCAGCAATTACTTCTTCAAATACTCTTCCTTCTTTTGCAATAAGTGATGGATTTGTTGTTACTCCACATATAACTCCTGTATCATTGGCTTTCTTTATATCTTCTACATTTGCTGTATCAATAAAAAATTTCATAAGATTTCCCTCTCCTTTTACTAATTAATTGTCAATTTATATAATCTACCACATAAAATCTCCACCGTTAATATTTAATGCTTGACCTGTTATATAATCCGAATCTTTTGTCGATAAAAATACCACTAAATTTGCTATATCATCTACTTCTCCTATGCGATTTGCTGGTATTTTATCTTTGAAATAATCCATAACTTTATCTTCTGGAATATTTCTCTTTTTACCATAATCTGCTGCTTGTTTTTCCCACATTGGAGTACATACTACGCCTGGACAAATTGAGTTTACCTTAATATTATCTTTAGCAAATTCCTTTGACAAAGATTGTGTTAACCCTATTACTCCAAATTTACTTGCACAATATGCTTGATAGTTTGATGTTCCTACTTTCCCTGATTGAGAAGACATATTTATTATACTGCCGCCTCCATTTTCTAACATTTGCTTAATAGCTTCTTTACAACACAAAAACTGTCCTTTTAAATTAATATCCATAGTTAAATCCCAAATGTTCTCAGTATGTTCAAAGAATGGTGTTATTATAGATATACCTGCATTATTTACCCATATATCAACTAATCCAAGGTTTTCCTTCACCATACGTCCCACTTCTTTAATATTTTCTATATCTGTCACATCTAATTTATAAGCCTCAGCTATACCACCTTTTTCCTTTATTACATTAGCAACTCTTCGTGCTGCTTCTTCATTTATATCAGTTACAGCGACATTTGCTCCTTGTTTGGCTAATTCAGCGCAGACACCTTCACCTATACCACTAGCACCTCCAGTAACCACTGCTGTTTTCCCCTTTAATCTCATAACTCATTACCTCCTCACGACATCGCTATGTCCTTATCTCTCATTTTATTATATGTGTAACTTTACCTCTTTGTCAATCGTTTTCATATTCTTTTTTAACTTTTTATAAATTCAAAAAAAGATGAACTCTATTTAAGTTCATCAACTTTATTATTAATTAACGTTCATATTTTAAAATTGCGCTAAATCTAGTCATATCCCCTCTATCTCTAGAAACTGAATACTCAAACGGTTCTTCATTCTTATCATATATTACAGTATTAACTAATTGTACAGCAGTGCCTTCTTTAACATTTAATATTTCTGCATCTTTTTTACTGATATTAATTGCTCTAAAAGTTTTTTTAGCATAATTAATAATCACATTATATTCTTTTTTTAAAGTTAAAAATAAAGAAACTTCTGAAAAGTTGTACTTATCTAACCCTGGCGCAACATCATAAGGAATATATGTGTCTACTAATACAGAGGGTTCATTCTCTACAAACCTTAACCTTGATAGTTTATAGAATCTCTCATATTTATCACCAAATATATCTTCTAATTCACTGTCCAAATGTATGATGTTTATACTCAATTCTTCTGTTCTAGTTTCTAATCCTTGTCTTATAGCTTCATCTTCAAAACTTCTTAATTGTTCAAGACCCCATACATTATACTTCTTTCGTTTTTTTACAAAAGTTCCTATTCCTCTTTTAATTTCCAAATATCCTTCTCTTATCAATAAATCTACCGATTGTCTTACAGTAGTCCTACTAACATCAAAAAACTCCATCAACTCTTTCTCTGAAGGAAGTTTATACCCAACTTCATATTCTCCGCTATTAATTTTACCTATAATATAATTCTTTAATTGAGAATATAAAGGAATCTCTGAGTTTTTGTCTAAAATAAATTCTCTAGCCATTTTTTCACCTCAATTATCTAAATACGACATCACTATCTCTTGTCTATAATATTACTAAATAAACAGTAATTTGTCCAATAATTATTTGTCTTTAACATGTTCACAAAATATTGATTATTACTAAATCAATATCTACTACTAATTCTTAACTTAACACAATAAAATAAAAAAGCATCAACATAATCTTTTATGTGATGCTTCTTATAATACATATAGGTGAAGATGATTCACAAGAATAAGACCTACAGTTCTATTTTACATTATCCTAAATAAGTTTTACACTTATGGGTTCTTCTAGAACGAAGTCCTCATTACTAATTCTATAAATCTTTTCTAAATACAGATATACACTTAAATAATGTCATTATAGAAATTATAGCTAATATCCCTAAATTCACCAATTCCACTAACATCCATATGTCTCCACCAAGTAATCTTATAAAAGGTATATTATAGCTATCTGCTAAAAACTTATAGTGAAAAAACAACCTTCCTGATAATATTAAACTTGTTAAACTTAATAAAAATATAGAAACTGCACTTATTTTTTTCATATTATATACTCCTTCTTTTTAATTTTTAAACATTTAATTTTCCATCTTGTATTCTAATGCAACAATCCGCCATTTTAGCAATCTCGTCATTGTGAGTTATCATAACTAAAGTTTGTCCAAATTCTCTAACACAGTCTTGTAAAAGTTTCATAACTTCCATAGTAGTTTTACTGTCTAAGTTTCCTGTTGGCTCATCTGCAAATATTACAGATGGTTTGCTAGCAAGAGCTCTAGCAATTGCAACTCTTTGCTGTTGACCTCCTGATAGTTCATTTGGAAACTTTTTAATTTGTGATTTTAGTCCTAATTTATCTACAAGTTCATCTACATATTTTTTGTCTACTTTTTTACCATCTAGTGATACTGGTAAAATAATGTTATTATATACATCAATAACTGGTATTAAATTAAAACTTTGAAATATAAACCCAAACTCTTCCCTCCTTATTTCAGATAACTTGTCATCATTTAATGTATAAATATCCATATTATCTAAACAAACACTTCCACATGTTGGCTTATCAAGTCCTGCCATACAATGGAGTAGTGTACTCTTTCCAGAGCCACTAGTTCCTACAACTGCTGTAAATTTCTTTGGTTCTATATTTAGATTTATTCCATCAAGTGCTTTAACTTCACTTTCACCTTTTCCATATATCATTTTTAAATTTTTTACACTTAGAGTTTTCATAATAATTTTCCCTTCTTTAGTTATATTGATTATTTATTATTTAAACTAATCTTCTTTTATTTGCTCAACTATACTATCTTTATTAAGTTTACCAAAGGTAAATGTTACTGAAAGTAAGCACATTACCATGGTGATTAGCACAAATATTAAAATAGGAACTTTAGGGAGTATATACCATGTTCCTTCATAAGGTACGTTCTGATATTTAGCCGTCATTCTAAGTAAATGCGCCCATTTTATACCTTTATAAAAAATAAATAAGAAACCTACCATAGAACATACTAATCCATATATAAATCCTTCTATTAATAAAATTCCTTTTAAATCTTTAATTGATAACCCAATGGATCTCATTACCCCAAATTCTTTTTTTCTTATAGTTATGCTTGTTACAATACTAAAAATTATATTTATAATTGCAGTAATTGATAACATTGCACAATTGGATACATCTCTAACAACAGCTTGCCAAGCAAGTTCTCCATTCTCTGTAGTTATAGTTTCTTTATCATTGTATTTGATGTCTTCTCTATTTTTAAATAAATCCTTAACTTGGGCTTTCACACTATCTAACTTAGCCTCATCAGCCTTTATCTTTACTTGTTTAAAACTTGGATTTCCTGTTATTTTTGCATACTCATTTGCATCAACTAATACATCTGGTACCTTGGAATGAGTATAAGTTCCCACAGCAAACCATTCTTTACTTAAAAATCCTACAATCTTTATATCTATAGTTTTGTACTGTAATTTACCATCAATTTCTACAGGAACCTTAAACTTTAATATATCTCCCAACTTATATTTTTCATTGAAAGTTTGTTGATATCCGCTATATTCCTGGTCAAAAAAGTTATTATATACAACAGCTTCTAAAACTTCACTATTCTTATCATAAATACTTCCACTTTCAATAATTCCTTCATGTTTTTTCTCTATATCATGTAAAGCTTCTTTATTTAGCCCAATCACATCAAATCGACCTTCAAACTCTTTACATTCATCTTTTATTGATAAATTTTCTTTATAATACTTTGATAAATCACTTGTATTTAAGTTTGTATAACCAGCATCTGATGTGAAGGTATAAATATCCTTTACTCCTTTTATGGAAGATATTTTTTCAATATCATCATTGTGAATCCCTGCTTTTTCATACCTACTATTTCCCGTATAACCTGTATATCTTACATCTATATCATAATCTCCTAGATTTTGTATTAGGGTATTACCTATATTTGTTTTATCATAAGAAGTTATAGATTTCTTCACACCATAAACACCTGCCATACCTACAATAATTGCAGTGGTCAAAATATAAACCTTATTTCTTTTTGAATTATTTATGGCAATATTTATCTTCATATTTGTTTTTGAGATTGAATCTTTAGTTTTTTTTATTTTTATTACCTTCTTACCTACATTTGAAATTATTAACTTAATATTTTTGTAATACTTTAAAAGTTTTTTATAAATCTTTAAAATAAAAGACTTAATCTTTCTGTAAACTTTTAATTTAATAAATATTTCATCTAGTGCATCAAAAGGTGATTTTACTTTTCCAAACATCATATTTATTGGATATGATTTTAATGTGGTTATTATTGGTATTATGGTAGATACAAATAATATGGAAATAGTTATCTTTAATGTTTTTCCAATTATTTTACTACTTATATAAATTGGTGCTTTAGATGTATCTATGCTAACTCCAGTTAACTCAAAATGACTTATCATTCCCTGTGCCAGTAAATATCCTCCAAAGAAACCAATCATAGATCCCACCAATAATATAAGTAAATTTTTCAAAAGTAAAATAATCAATGATTGCTTCTTACTCATTCCAACAACTCTTAAAAGACCTAATTCCCTAATAATTTCTTTCATCATTATATTAAATACATTAAAAATAATACACGCAGATGCAATTATAGTTCCTGTATCAAATAAATTAAAACTGCTTAAAGCTTCTTGATTTTCTTCCTTTGCCATAGTTATAACTCTATTTGGTCTCATATTTATTTCACCATTATCAAGTTTAAGTGAAAGTTCATCTATTCTTCTTTGAACATTGGAAGTTCCTGATTTTAAATCTATGAAACCACTGTAACTAATAGCTTCTTTTGGATATTCAAAGTCATTATTAACATATACTCCATCCCCCTCTGATGCCTGCTTCATCATATCAGTCATTTTGTATATTCCTACTATTTTAAACTTTTGGCTTTTATCAAGTATTTCTTGCTCTTTATTGCTATTTACATATTCTTTTATATATCTAAAGTCCACATCATACTCTTGTGACTTTAAGTTAGTTGAATTAATATTTTTATTAGACTTCAATTCTTTAAATAAATCATCATCGATTATTATTTCATTCTTGTTTTGTGGAAATCTTCCCTCAACAAGAGTGTGCTTTGATTTTTCGAAATATGACTTATTAAAGCTTTCTAAAAAATAGCCCTTTTTATTGTATATAATTTGTCCGTAGAATTTCTTATCTACACAACTTTTTACATTTTCATCACCTTCAACAGTATTCAAATCCTTTTGCGACATATTAGCAAAATCAACTTGATAACTTGGACTTTGTCTATATATCTCATCCATTGTATATTTAGATTGACTCTTTCTTGCAACAGTAGTTCCAAATATTATTGTTGTTGAAACAGCTATTGCAAATATCATTATTAAAAATTTCTTTATATTTTTAAAACAATACCCTTTTAGTAGGGTAAATATCATTTTAATAGTTATGATCTTTGATTTCATAATCTACCTCCCTATATATTGAATTATTGCTTAATTTATCCCCCAAAAAACATTAAGGGGGTGTTCCCTTTATCAAGATAACACCCCTATGTTTTATGTTCAATATATACGGTGTGAGTGGTATTTATGTAAGCGCAACTGTCATAGTTGTTTGCTAATTAGTCCTCAGCGGTATATATATTTTTAATGTAAATTTATTTTTTTCATCTATAGTTTCCATATCTCCATCATATTTTTTAAGAGATTCTTTTATACTGGAAAGACCTATTCCATGAAGAAATGAATCTTTCTTGCTACTAATTATTCTATTATTCTTCATTTTTATTTCGTTGGATTTACTATTTTCACACTTTATCACATAATAAGATTTAACTATAGTTCCTCTTAAATTTATATATCTATCATTTTCAACTTTTTTACAAGCTTCTATTGCATTATCTATCATATTTGCAAATATGGCTGATACATCTATCATTTCTACAAAATCACATTTTTCAAAATTTATATCACAAAAGAAATCTATATTGTTTTTCATACATTCTGATTGTTTATCACTCAAAATTATATCTAGTATTCTATTTCCACTATCAAATGCATTGTCAAAATCCTTAAGTTCTTTCTTAATACTATCTATATATTCATTTATATCTTCATTTTCAATCTGATTAATACAAGCCATATGATTGTTAATGTCATGATATAATTTTCTTACTTTCATTTGAGACTCTTGTATGTTTAAATAATAATTATACTGCATATCTAACTTATCATTGATAGCTTTTAACTCTGATTTAGATTTCATACTTTTTATTAAATTATTTATAACTATTACCAAAAATATATTACAAAATATCATAATAATCGGTACTATATTTTGAATTATGTTTATAAAATTTGCCAAACCAAAATTAACTTCATATGAAGTGTAATTAGATAAATCCTTTGCAATAATGCTATATAAATCTAAAATAAGATTACCACCTACAATTATAAAAAATATACTTATACCATTTATAATTATAGTTAACCCAATATACATATAGTATTTTTTATTTATATCTAAGTTTATAATTTTTTTGAAGTTTTTAATAAATATTATCAGTATAGTATTTACTATTAAGTACTTAGCTAATTTATATTTTAATGGAGTATAAGCTATTATGAATTCAAATAATGCTTTTAATAAAAAATAACTTACTATATTCTCAATTATAATATATCCAAGTGAAAATACCATACCGTAAATCAAAGAATCTTTTTTAGAAATTTCAAATAAACTTTTACATAGTAAAGCTAGTATTACACCTTGTAAAGCACAATAATATATTTTTATGACTTCAAACTTAGGTAGAAGTAATATTAAGATTATAAGTGTATATACTAGTATATGCTCTTTCCTATTCCTTAACTGTTTTTTCTCTCTTAATTTATTTATCATTAGATAAAATATAACAAAATAAAGTATGGAGTTTGTCACATATATTATCGATAAAATCAGAAATTCTCCCATTATAATACACTTCCTATATAACTTAAAAATTTGGCTTTAGTTTCTTTGAATCTATGACGACTTATAGGTACTTCATCTTTATTCTCGAGAATAGCCACATATTGTTTTATATTTTCAATATAAGTAATATTAACAAGAAAACTTTTATGGCATCTGAAAAAATTATATCTACTTAACTCTTTTTCTATTTTATCAATACTCATTTTTGTATTATAATCCTGCTCTATAGTATGTATTGTCATATCTTTATTTTGAATTTCTATATATGTAATATGATTTACATTTATTTTATACACATCATTTTTTCCATTTACCACTATGTAATTATCTTTTTTATCATTTATTTCTTTAATACATGATGTTAAATGCTTTTTCAAATCATCAAACTTTATTGGCTTTAATAAATATCTGTATGCTCTTACCTCATAGCCCTCTTGAATATATTTTACTAATGATGTTGTGAATATTATCTCCACTTCTTTTTTATCTACTTCTCTAATTTTTTTAGCTATTTCCATGCCATCTAATTTGTCCATTTGTATGTCTAATAAGAATATATCTATATTTTGTGGATAGTTTTCAAGTAGATCTTCTCCTGATGTGAAAGTTAGTATTTCATAGTTATTTGTTATTTCTCTTAGTATTTTATTTATGTGTGCTTTTAGAATCTCTTGTTGTTTGAACTCGTCTTCACATATTACTATTTTTAACATTTTATTCTCCGTTAGTTTTATTTATATTTATTATTGTTATTCTTTTTTTACTTTTATAAACTTTATTATAGCTTATTTTTAGATAATTTTACAATAATATGCAAACCATGGCTTATTCCATTTAACTATATCATCGTATGCATTATGATTTAATTAATTATTTTTATATATCAGCCATATACTCTACCTTTATTCATATAATGTGTAATTTACCTTGTTTAAATTTTATGATTTTTTACACTATTCTAGACAATTTTTACACCCGAGGTTCATAAGTGCCAAACCCTTCTTAATATTAAGGAAATTAAAAAAATAGTAAGTATATGTTAAATGAGATATAATAAGGCTATCTCTGAACAATCTTTTTTGAAACAGCCAATTTTTTATATTACTATATACTTTCTTGTCTAATATTTTCAATTATATTTTCTTTGTTTATATTCTTCATAGGAATATAAGATGATATAAAAGTTATTATAAATATACCTATTCCACAAATTAAAACCGAGCTCCAAGGAAGTACTAAACCAAACTTTATTACATCTCCTAAAAGTACATTCATAAGTACAACTAGACCAAGTCCCATAGGCACTCCATAAATTAAAGATAAGAGTCCATATAGTAAACTCTCTAAATAAACCATCTTATTAAATCCTCCAGAAGTTATGCCTATAGATTTAATAATAGAAAGTTCTCTTTTTCTTAAATTAATGTTAGTACTAATTGTGTTTACTATATTAGTTACACTTACTAAAGAAATTACTGTTATGAATCCATATACAAACAACTGCATTACTTTTAAAGTATCTTCCATTTCTTTAACTTGTCCCGTTTTATCATCCATATTATATCCATATTTATCACTTATTTCTTTTACTACTTTTCTTGTATCTTCCTCTTTATCACTAACTATATACATAGAGTTTTTTAAAAGTTCAAATCCTAATTCTTTTCCAACTTCATCATATGTTATAAAGTCTAATCCCAGATAACTATACGTTGAACTTCCTGTAGGTAAATCATCTGTTATACCTAAAATTTTAAGTGTTACATCTTTTCCTTTTTCTTCAATTCCTTCTTCATTATAAGATCTTACAGATACTTTGACAGTATCCCCAACCTTATAATTAGTCATTTCTATTTCACCCTCTTTACCAGTATCTTGGTAATAACTTTTATTTATAAGGATTACACCTTTTTCTTTTATAGCATCTTCTTTATTAAAACTACCTTCTTTTAAATTAATATCCCTAATTTCCATATCTCCTGGTAATTTAATGGTCGCATGCTCAACTCTATAAATCATTTCATTATTATCTTCATTCTTATGTTCGGAATTTTTATAATAATTCGTTACTAAATCTTTATTTTTTTCATTTATATTTTTTTCACTTAAATCAACTATAATTTCATAATAATTACCCATAGAAATTTTCTTAATTCCATTTACATTTTTTAGTTTACCTAATATATCACCATCATTCTTATTTTGAGATTTATCTAAGTATAAATCATAATTCATTTCACCCATCTGTACTCTATTAGCTTTCATAAATAAGTTCATAAATCCACTAAATGAGATAAATATTACTACGCTTACTATAAGCGAAAATAACGTTATTCTAAATTTCTTTTTATTTCTTCTTAGATTTTTATATGCAAGTACTCCTTCTGTTTTGAATAAAGCTCGTACTATTTTTGAATCTTTAATTTTTCCTATTTTTAAATTACTACTATTTTTTATGGCATCAATAGGTGATATCTTTGATGCAGTTATAGCTGGTAATGTAGCAGAGATAAATATAGTCGTTAAAACTACAATTGTACTAATAATAATTACATAAGGACTATAAACTACTCTTAAATTCATATCTGCTATAGATGAACTTCCAAATAAATTTTGTATTACTTTAAACACTATATCTATTGCAAAAGTTCCTGAAAGTAGACCGATTGGAATGCCTATTACACTTACTATAAATGCTTCTAAGAATACTAATTTCATTGTTTGAGATTTAGTTGCACCTATGGAATTTAATATACCAAATTGCTTTTTACGTTCACTTATTGATATAGAAAAAGCATTATATACAGTTGATATGGTACATATAACGACTAAAGATGTAATTAGTATTATTATTTTATTCATACTATCATTTTTATTTTCATAAGCACTAGCTCCTTGAAGCCTTAATAAATTCTCATTAAATGTTAATTTTTCATAGTATAGACCACTTTTATTATTGTAATTATAAGACCCTCCCTTTTCTTCAGTATCTTCTATCTTTAGTCCTAAGTTCTTTGATATTGCTGGAGCAACTTTATATATTTCTTCTGGATTATTAGTACATATAGATACGTTCAAAGAGGATTTACTATGCATTTTATTTATATCTAGATAAGTTATTCCATTTATAATTTCTTGCCCATATTCAGATTTTGGTTTATTAATTATACCAACTATTTTAAAATCTTTACTTTTGGTATTTATGATTTTTTCATTTTCAGATATCCACGGTTCACTTAAATCTTCTCCATCTGCTGTTACTCTTTTTCCAATTTCAAGATTTATAGTATCCCCTACTTTTTTATTACTCAAATCTAGAAATGTTTCACTAAATACTATTTCATTTTCTTTTGTAGGAAATTTTCCTTCTTTTAGAATAATGTTATATGATTCAAACATAGTTTTATCAAAAACTTCCACATCGATTAGATTATCCTTTTTATCATTTATCTTAGAATAGCCTAACTTATTACTATATCCGTATTTAGATATTCCCGAACTTTTTACTATTAAATTTATATCTTCTTTTTTTATATCATCAAAAGTTGCATGAAAACTTCCATATAACTCAATAGTCTTTCTTGTTTGATAATCCATTAAACTTTCAAATATATTACCTATACCACAAATCAATGCAGTGGATAATATAATTCCAACAATTGTAACAATTGTTCTTTTTTTATTTTCCTTTAAATATCTAAGTGTAAGAGCTGTATATAAATTCATTTATATCACCTCATCACTTTTTATTGTTCCATCTTCTATAGTTATAACTCTATCTGCTTGAAGAGCTATGTTTAAATCATGAGTTATCATTACAAGTGTTTGTTTATATTTCTTCACTGATAATTTAAGTAACTCTATAACTTCTTTTGAATTTTTACTGTCTAAGTTTCCTGTAGGCTCATCTGCCAGTACTATGGCAGGTCTATTAACTAAAGCCCTACCTATGGAAGTTCTTTGTTGTTGTCCTCCACTTAGCTCGTTTGGAAGATGAGTCTCTCTTTCTTTAAGTCCTAAAGTATTTAATAAATCATCTAAGTATTCTTTGTCTATTTTTCTATTATCCAGCTCTGCAGGTAACAATATGTTTTCCTTAACAGAAAGCACTGGTATTAAGTTGTAAAATTGATATATTAACCCCACATTCCTTCTTCTAAATATGGATAAATCTTTTTCTTTTAAGTTATATATGTCTACATCATTTATGTAAACTTTCCCTTCACTTGGTTTATCCACCCCTCCTAATAGATGTAGTAAAGTACTTTTACCACTTCCACTAGGTCCTACTATTGCGACAAACTCACCTTTATTTATAGATAAGTTTATATTTTTTAAAGCATCTACTTTTGCTTCATTTTTACCATATGTCTTGCTTAAATTTTCAATTTTTAAAATCTCCATATTATCCCACCCCATAATTATTACTAATTTTTGTATTTATATTTTTATTGTAAATTTTCAACCTTACACTACTATGAATATAAAATTACAAATCAGTCACCATAAGCTCTATGTAAAATAATACAAAAATCTGTTCTCTATTATATCTAATATTACAATCGTAAATCCTTTTCTAAATTATATTTATAACTTAAACATTTTCTAATACATATTAAAAGAACTACTAGATTAAATCTAGTAGTTCCTTATACTCTTTCCGAGGGTTTAAATGGTGGAGATGAACCGTATCGAACCCCCTCTACCATTACTTTTATTCTATTAACTTAACTATACCCAATAAATTATAAACCATCAAGAAAGTTAGTCTCTTATTTAAACTTGAAAAATTCCCGCACTAACTATACACAACCTTACCATCACTAATAGTAACAACACACTCCGCACTCTTAGCAATTTCATCATTATGAGTTATCATAACAAGAGTCTGTTTGTACTCTTTAACACAAAACTTCAACACATCAATTACTTCTTTAGTCGTCTTACTATCCAAACTTCCCGTAGGTTCATCTGCGAATATAACAGACGGTTTGTTTGCAAGAGCTCTAGCAATAGCAACTCTTTGCTGTTGACCACCAGATAGTTCATTTGGGAATTTCTTAACTTGAGATTTTAGCCCTAATTTATCTATCAAATCATCTATATAACCCTTATCAACCTTATTACCACTAAGGGAAATAGGAAGTATTATATTTTCATATACATTTATAACTGGTATTAAATTAAAGCTTTGAAATATAAATCCAAACTCTTCTCTTCTTATTTTAGATAGTTTGTCATCATTTAAAGTATATAAATCCAAATCATTCATAAATACTTTTCCATCAGTTGGTTTATCAAGACCTGCAATACAATGTAGTAAACTACTTTTCCCAGATCCACTTTGACCAATTATTGCTGTAAATTTATGAGGTTCTATTTCCAAATTGATTCCATCAATAGCTTTAACTTCACTATCACCTTTGCCGTATATTTTTCTTAAATCTATAGTTTTTAAAGTTTTCATATATTTTCCTCCAAGTAAATTAAATATTTTTTAGTCATTGTCTTTTATTCCATCAATAATATTCATATTTTTTAAGTCTCTGCTGCTTGTCACAACTGCTATTAAACACACTGCCACAGTTATTACGAAAAATACTATTGATTCCTTAACTGGGAATGTGAATGACATAAAGCTATCTATACCGTAGTTTTTATAAGCATTATTATTCAAATTTACAAATTTAATTAAATTTACAATAGATGGAATTAAAGCAATTATAAAACTTAATATGGCATATGATAAAGCTTCAAAAGCAATCATCTTCTTCATATTTTTTACACTCATTCCTAATGCTCTAAGTGTTGATATTTCTTTTTTTCTTATTAATAAGTTTGTTTTTATTGTACAGAAAATATTAATTCCTGCTATTATTAAAACAAGTATTATTGTTGCTATTTGTGTTTTCATATAATCTTTGCTAGAATTTTCTTGCATCTCATTAAAACTTAGTTTACTTTCAAACTGGGATAATTGAATACTATTAGAAACTTCTTCCACCTTTTTATTTACAGTTTTATCATTAGGATTTACTAAATTTATACCTAATTTAGTGTACTTTTTCTCTCCAGTAATGTCTTTAGCATGACTATTAGAAGTGATAACTTCAAAATTTCGCCCTAGACTACCATCTCCCTTAGACATCCAGTCTGATGTTAAAATTGCACATACTCTTACTTTACTTTCTTTATATACGGTTTCATTGTCTTTCGTTGTTGGAACTTTTATAGTTAATATATCTCCTATTTTTAAGTTATTAAAAACATTCTTCTTATTATCTGGATCATTTTCATCATAAAAATAATTATATACTGCCACATTTGCATAATTGTTTGTTACTTTACCCAAGTCATTTATATTTCCTTCTTGTACAAAGTTTTTCAGTGTGCTGTTTATATAGTCATTTCCATATAATTTTAAATCCATTTCATATTCCATTTTATCTTTTTCTTGTGTTTCACTTATATTTGTAAAGTTTTTATTTACTTCATAATTTTTATAATCAAAAAATCCATTTGCTACTTGTACACCATTTATATTTTTTACACCATTTATATTTTTTAATTTATTTACATCATTATCACTATATTTCACCACATCCAAATCAGAGTTTGGTCCAAATCCTATGGTAATATCATATCTTTTTTGCATGTCTGCAATTTTATCATTTACCTCGTTTTGCATACTAGAAAATGTAGTTAAAAACACATATCCTCCTAGTGCAATTGATATTATGGATATAAATGCTCTACTTTTATTTCTTCCTATATTTTTCAGTCCCATAAATCCATAAAATCCAAATATTTTACTAAAAAGTTTGACAAGTCCAAAGCTTCCACCATAACTTTTGAATCTATCACTTTGCTTTGTTGATTCAATAACTGATATTTTTCCTACTTTATATATAGGTATAATACAAGAAGCAAATACAGAAAATGCACCTGTAATTATGGCTTTTATAATATTTGCAGAGCTTACATATAACTCTGGTTTTATTCCTGCTTCCTTGTACTGAGAAAGATTGAAATTACTAATTCCCACATATGAAAATGCAATACCAAATATAAGCCCAAGTATTATTCCAAGAACCATTATAATTACACCTTGGTACATTATCATTCTTCTAACGCTTCTTTTATTTGCACCTATTAATCTAAGCATGCCCATCTCTTCTATGGTTTCGTTTAATGTAATATTAAAAAGATTAAATACAAAAATGGCTGCTGTAATTATAATTAAGATTTCTCTTTTAAAAGCTCCTGGATCTTCTTTTTCTATTTTCTTATCCATTAATTGACGTACAAGAGGCATGTTTGGTGTATAAGTAACTTCTTTTAAATTATTTTCTCCTATTATTCTATTAGCCTGCCCATCAATATTTTGCCAGCCACTTTTTAGAGTTAACACACTATTGTAAGTTATTATATTTTGTGGAATTACATTGTTATTTTCACTATTTCCATAAGTAAAAGCTTCAAATGGAATATTTATATCATAAAAATCGTAAAATCCTTTTGGCTTTTCTATAATTCCCACAAGTTTGAATTTTTTATCTTCAGTATAAATTTTATTGTTTCCCTGTGAATCTTTATATTTCTTTTTTATTTTAAAAGTTAAAGTTGAATTTAATTTATCTGGTATATTCATTGCTTCTAAAGCATCTTCTTCCATTACTATTTCATCCTTGTTCTTTGGAAGTCTACCCTTTGCAAGTTTTCCAGATTTATTATTAATATAATTTTTATCTGCTGACTTTAGCGGAAATGAGTTTCCTTTTTCATCTACTATATTTCCTAAGTTTTCAACTGTAGTAATCTTTTCTACATCTTCATCTTTGCTGACTTTTTCAATATCAGACTCTTTTAAGTCACTAAACTCTAAATGATATCCTCCATAAAGTTTGTATATTGCCTTAACATCATTATTAGCTTGAGACTCCTTTATAACACTTGTTCCAAATATTAAAGATACTCCCAGAGCAACGCCTAGTATCAATAATAAAGTTCTCAGTTTATTTTTCTTTAAATATGCCATTGACATTTTCAAGTATATTCCCATGAAATTTTCCTCCTATTTTAACCTATCTAACTCAATTGGTGGGTACTTTACACTACTTAATTCCTCATAGTTTTTTAAAAGTTTCTTATCATTACTTAAATCATAAATTTGTAAGCAAACTTTATTTATAGGTAGAGCATAGTAATGATCACTATAAAAATAATGATACTCGTAGTTTGGATCATCTTTGTAAGATACTTTGTAAAGAATTCCATTATAAGTTGCTTTTCTTGCTTTTTCTTTTGTAATTTTGTGTATATCATCTTGTGAAACTTTCTGCTTGTCCATATACCTATCAATACGTTTTTGTGCTTCATTCCAAGGTTTAAAACAATTATCATATACAATAAATCCTGTAATACCTATAATTAATGCTACTAAAATAGCTTTATATTTTTTCATAAATGCCTCCTTATTCTAAAACAAATTCATCATCATATCTTAATACTAAAATCTTAGCTGGTTTGTCACCTTTACTTACTTGAATAATCACATCTCCCATGTTAGAAAGTTTCACATTCCCCTCACCCTTATTAAATACTTTTTCTACTTCTTCAAAAAATTCTTTTTCAGTTAAATTACTATCTGTTAATGACTTATATATGTTGTAAATAGCCATCACAAATTTATCATCTTTAGATAGTTTTTCATCATATTTAAAGTCCTTAACACAGTGAATATTTAATATTTCTTTATTTTCTTTCTTGTCTTTTTTTATAGAATAATTTAAAACTTGTTTAGGTTGATTTTTAGTGTATTCCAAGTTTCCTAAAGATAATACAAAACTGCCATCTGGTGAAGCTTCCACCAACCTAAGTCCACTATTTTCTATAGCTTCTGACATATTCTTAGAAAAATCCTTTTTAATTTTAGAAACTTCTTCTACTGTATATGTTTCTTTATCTATATTAGATGAAGAAGATGTGCAACCCACCATTAAACTAGAAGTTACACTTACTACTACTATCATAACTAAAATAAATTTTTTAACTTTCATATAATCCTCCTTGCTTTACTGTTTTGAGATAACTTACTCACTTAAATTTTCCTACCCCTTCGTGTATATCAGTTGCTTAAAAAAGGGATGTTATCTTTTCCTATTAAAAGATAACATCCCTTGTATTTAGTATCAATATTTATGCCCCAACTGGTAGGTTAATGAACCCAACTGTCAGTATTATTATTAAGTGGTATATATATATTTAATGTAAATTTGTCTTTTTCATCTTCAAATAATATTTCTCCTTCATACTTTTCTAAAGAAGATTTAATACTTTGAATTCCTATTCCATGTTTGAATTTATCTATTTTATCTGTCAAAAATATATTCTTATTAACTTTGATATGATTAACTTTACTATTTTCGCATTTCAACACAAAATATGATTTCGATATAGTTCCTTTAACTCTAATATATTTATTAATATTATCATCATGAATTTTATCACAGGCTTCTATGGCATTGTCTAAAATGTTAGCAAATATACTAGATACATCCATAGGTTTTATAAAATTAACTTTCGAAAAGTTTATATCACAGATAAATTTAATTCCTTTTTTATTGCATATTTCACTTTTTTCATTAATTATAATATCTAAGATCATATTTCCTGTATTATAAATAGATTTGAATTCTTCAATTTCACCCTTTAAATTACTTATATACTCATTAACTTCCTCACTATTATTTTTAAGATTATCTATTGTACTAATATGATTGTTTATATCATGATAAAGCTTCCTAACTTTCATATGAGATTCTTGAACACTTAAGTAATGCTCATATTGCATATCTAGCTTATTTTTCATTATTTCATTTTGAGATTTTATTTTATTGTCTTGTATTACTTTTACAAACAATAATACGAGGACTATGGTACTGGCCAATATTAGCTTTGGCGTTACAATATAATTAAGTATATACTGTTCTGAATGCAAATTAAATCGCTCAAGTTTCTTTGATACATAACTTATTATTATATTAATTAAATTCACTATTAGACCTAAAGATAAGTATATATAATTTCGTTTATCACTATCAAGTAATTCTAAATACTTGTTAAGATACTTAATTATTAAACAAACTAATATATAAATAAATATAATAAAGAGATTACTATAAACATCAATTTTTATATTCTCCAAGTAAGGCACTAAAAGAGATTCTTTCGATGACGCATTAATTCCTGTAATTATAAAAAATATATTTCTAGATACAACAGTTACAAGTAAATCGTAATATACATTAAATAAATAAAATAAAATTACATATTTAACGTATCCCACCTTATAAAAATAATTATAGTAAATTGCCCACAAAACAATTACTAAAACAGTAATCATGTTGTAGGCATTAGCTTCTTCAATATGAAATAGCCTGGTTAATTTTGCTATAATATAAATTAATAACAATAGAATATAAAATACAATTTTACTCCTATGCCTATTTTCTTTTTTATAAGTTAATATACCATTGAATATGATAAAAGGCGTAAATATTGATAAAATCAATAATAACTCAGACATAATATTTAACATATCTCATCACCAATAAATCTTAGAAATTTTTCCTTAACCTCTTTATATCTATATCTACTAATAGGTACTTCTTCTCCGCTTTCCAATATGGCAATATTTGATTTTATATTTTCCACATAAGTTAAGTTAACTAAAAAACTTTTATGACATCTTACAAATTTATCTAAATTTAAGTCCTTTTCTACTTTTTCTAAGCTATACCTTACATCAAAATCCTTATTAATTGTATGTATTAACATATCCTTTTTTTGAACTTCTATATATGTTATTTCATTTGAGTAAATCTTGTATGTATTAGATTTGTTCTTTATTAAAATATAATGATTTTTATTTTTTTCAATTTCATTAATACAATTTAAAACATGCTTTTTTAATTCTTCTAATTCTATTGGTTTTAGCAAATACCTATAAGCTCTTACCTCATATCCTTCTTGCACATAATCTATTAAAGAAGTTATAAAAATTATTTCCATTTTACTGTTTACTTCTCTAATTCTTCTTGCCGTGTCCATTCCACTTAGTTTTCCCATTTGTATATCAAGAAGTAAAATATCTATATCTTCAAAATTAGCTTGTAATAGTTCTTCTCCACTAATATATTTTTCTATTTTATATTCTCTGTTTTTTAATAGATTTTGAAGATGACTTTCTATTAGGTCCTGCATTTCTTTTTCATCTTCACAAATTCCTATTTTAATCATAAGTTCCTCCTTATGCATAATTTTTATCTTCCTTATTTAGCATAACATTTTTTGCTTATTTATATCAATTATTCTTTCTATAATGTATTTATTGCAATCATAACCTTAATTTAGATAATCTGCTCAATATAATAAATCCCACAAAAAAGCCATTGATTTTTATCAATGGCTAAGTTACCTACCTTATATTATTATACTTCTTTTAAAGTTTACGCAATAGCTTTATAGATTTCTTTATTATTCATTAATAGATTTAAGATTATTTAAAATAAATCTATACATAGTTTGCAATATTATCTAGAAATTTATTTTTACTTTCTTCATTATTATCTGCTAAATTTTCATTTATCCATTTAACATTGTCAATTCCTGCCATATTTAGTGTTCCTTTCATAAACGTTGCTTCTATTGGATTTCCTAACTCTTTTACCATATAATCTGTATCTGTTTCTGAAGTAGTTATAACTAATGCTGATGTTATATTAGTTAAAAGTCCTACAGGCCTTTTATCTTGTTCTGTAAATGCAAACTCTTTTAGTAATACTCTATCAAAAAATCCTTTAAGTATAGCTGGACAACTATTCCACCATATAGGAAATATACATACTAACTGATTTGTTTCTTTTAATATTTTTTGGTATTTCTTTACCAATTCATCCTTAGTTTCACCTTTTACATAAAGCTTAACATCTTCTTCACTCATTATGGGATTAAAATCATCATTATATAAATCTATTATTTCATAAGATTTTTCTTTTTCCTTTAGTGTATTTAGTACTTTTTCCATAATACTTTTGCTAAAGGAGTCAGTAGATGGATTTGCTACTATTACTGTTGTATTCATACGTATCACCCTCTCATTTTGCTACTATTATTATTTACATCTTAGAAGACTCATCCGCACATATTTTACTTTTATCTATACATTTTTCATTTGGATTTTGCATAATTTACTCCTCCTATAATTTAAAATCTATATTTAAATTTCCCGAAATTAAAATATTAATACTATTTTAGTATTTGTGATATATTAATATTAAAATCTAAAGTGTAGGTGTAGTAGGAATATTTTCATTCTTTAAATATATATTAACCCTTTCTGAGCTATCAATATAAGCAAGCAAAATATCTGATAAATTTTCAACACCTTTGTTGTGTAATTGTTTTTTTAGCCATTTATTACTCTTTCCTATGGATTTCAAATGACTATCAAGTATTTTTCCATCAATAATGAGATTTACACATAGACCTTTATAATCAGTTTTAATATTTAAATCCTTTGGTGTTAATGGTTTATTTATAGACTTAAGCTGAATACTTATATTTCCACTTGTCTCCAAAATAGCAAACTCAATATCTCCTATGTCGAATACATCTTTTAATCTACACTCTTCAAGCAGGTCATTAATATTCATCTTAGTCTTTTTTAATCCACCTTCATTTATTTTACCATTTTGAATTAAAATAGTAGGTACTCCATCTAATATTCTTCTTCCTAAATAGCTCTTTAGACTAATAATAGAAAGTAATATGGGAAAAATAGCATAAATAATCATACCTGTTATACCTTGTATGTAAGAAATAGAATCGTCTATAGCTAGTTCTGAAGATATTGAACCAATTGAAATACCTACAACATAATCAAATAATGTCAGTTGTGATATTTGCTTTTTGCCCATGATTTTGGTTAGTACAAATAGTATACTTACTGATATTATGGATTTTAATGACACTTTTAATATTTCATCTATCACATTTGCACAACTCCTTATCTATACTATATCTTTTCTCTCCCAACCAAAACTTATACAACAAAAATGTAGTTACCAAGCTTTTATGCTTAGTAACTACATTTTATTTAGTATGCTACTATTTCTTTAATTATAAACTCTTTTCCACTGAGTAAGTCCCAAACTTTACTGTCGCAATGTGGACATACTCCTTTGTTTTCTTTTATATTAAATACTTTATTACAACTTTTACACATACCATTTCCTGGCATAACTTCTATTTCTAGCTCTGTGTTTTGCAATATTGTATTTTCTATTGCTGCTGGATAACAAGCTTCTATATATTTAGGAATCATTGATGATAATTCTCCAATTTGCAATACTAATTTTTCTATTTTAGCTAAGTCATTTTCTACTGCAACTTTTTCCACAGTTTTAACAACTTCAATTACTACTCCTAGTTCATGCAAATTTTTCACCTACTCTCATTGTCTCTCTACTTATTTTCAAAAGCTACTTCTCTATAAGCATTTGACTGTCTATAAATTTCATCCTTTAAAGGATTAAGTTTATTTTTTCTTATTTTGCTAAATTGATAAATAGCTAAAGCTGCATTAGCTACTAAAGATACTAAACTTACTACAAAGAATGCTGTAGGGTTATGTGTTGTAGCAACTGGTGCTATTCTATCAGCAAATTGCGGTACAGTCATAACAAACATAATCCAAAGAGCTAATGTTTGAGCACGATGTTGTAACCAAGCTCCTTTTTTAATAAAGAATGTTGGTATAGTACATGAAAGTAATAATGCGGCTCCACAATAAATAGAGTGATCTGATATACAGTTATAAGTATAAGCAAAGTTCCATAAATCGTAAGCTATTATCCATGCCCATATCATATCTGGCCATATCATATCCTTTGTTTTATCTTTTGATATGAATATTCCACACCAACCACATATTGTGATTATGTTTAATATTCCTGCTATACCATTCATAATGTTCCATGGTCCAGAAATAGTCCAAAGATTGTCAACTACTCCTCCTCCAGTTAATCCATAACTGAATATTTGAAAATCTCTTATTGCAGCTTCTAATATGTTAACTGCTAAAATAATTGCTGGTAAAGCTAGTGCCCATTTTTTCTTTTGTAAAGATGGTATATATCTAATTGCCATAAACCAAACACATCCAGCTAGTGCAGAATATGTTTTTACCCAGTTAAACCAAGTTCCTGTTCCATATTCATTTCCTGCAGCTGCCGTAGTTGGCCATACATAAATTGTTAAAAATGTAGGTACTATTATAAATAACAATATTCCCGTCCATTTTGTTGATCTTCCAAGTTCATTAAAAGCCATAAGTGCTAATAATACAAATAGGAATATTGCCCATCCCTGAAATGTCATCTGTTCATATAAAATTCCCATAATAAGTACTCCTATCTATTGTTTTATTTTACAAATATATCCTTAACTTTCTTAGCTACAATTCTACCTTGACGTTTTATAGTTGTTTTAACTACTGCTGGTTTAAGCTCTTCATAAGCTAAGCCTTCTGCGTCATATTTTCTAACTAAAGATATGGCATCAAATTTACATTTAGTAGTACATTGACCACATCCTACGCACATATATTCATCAACAACAGTTGCACCACAACCTAAACATCTTTCTGTTTCTTTTTTCATTTGTTCTTCTGTAAAAGTAAGACGAATATCTTTGAATGATTCTTTTGCTTTTATATCTGTTTTATGCTCAGCTTTTTGTCTTGGTGTATTGTCATATCCTTCTATTTGTAAACTTTCTTTATCAAATTCATGATAATCTCTTCTATCACGCCCATTTACTAAACTTTGCCCTGGTTGAACAAAACGATGAATTGATATAGCACCTTGTTTGCCTGCTGCTATGGCATCAATTGCAAATCTTGGACCAGTATATGAATCTCCTCCAGCAAATATATCTGGTTCATTTGTTTGATAAGTGAATGAATCTGCTTTAATTGTATTGTTAGGATTTAACTCTACTTTGCTACCGTCTAATAAATTACCCCAGTCTATACTTTGACCTACTGAAATTAAAACATAGTCTGCATCTACTACTTTTATATTATCTTCATCAAACTTTGGAGAGAATCTTCCATTCTCATCAAATACAGAAATACATTTCTTGAATTCTACACCTATTACTTTTCCATTTTCTGTAATTACTTTACTTGGTCCGTAAGAGTTGTTTATTACTATATCTTCTTCTAATGCCTCTTCAATTTCTTCCTCTAAAGCTGGCATTTGTTCACGACTTTCTAAACAGAACATTTCTACACTGTCTGCTCCTACTCTTACGGCATTTCTTGCCACGTCTATAGCAACATTTCCGCCACCGATAACTACTACTTTTCCATTAAGTTTTGCATCATTTCCTAAATTAACATCACGTACAAATTCTACCCCTGGGATAACCCCTTTTGCATCTTCACCTTCTATATTTAATCTTCTACCAGCTTGTGCCCCTATTGCCACGTAGAAAGCTTTATATCCTTCTTTTCTTAATTCATCCAAAGTAATGTCTTTACCTACTTCTACCCCTGTTTTAAATTCTACACCCATTTGTCTTAGTATTTCTATCTCTGCATTAACTACTTCTTTTTCTAGTCTGAAAGAAGGAATTCCTAGAGTCAACATACCTCCTAGAGCCTTTTGTTTTTCAAATACTGTTACTTTATATCCGTCTATAGCTAAGTAATAAGCACATGAAAGTCCTGCTGGACCACCACCTATAATTGCAATCTTTTTACCATAATCATGTCTCTTTTTAGGAACAAATCTATGCTCTTCTTTTAAATCTTGTTCAGCTACAAACTTTTTGATTTCGTCTATGGCAAGTGGTGAATCTATGTCCCCTCTTGTACAAGCTGATTCACACTTTCTAGGACAAATACGTCCACATATTGCAGGGAATGGATTTTCTTTTTTTATAAGTTCTAATGCTTCTTTGTATCTTCCTTGTGAAGCAAGTTTTATATATCCTTGAACAGCTATATGAGCAGGACATGCAGTTTTACATGGACTTGTTCCACTTTCTACTACATCCTCTCTATTGGTTCTATAGTCTTCATTCCATCTCTCTGGTCCCCACTTAGTATTTCTTGGAGTTTCTTTTCTTTCTATTTTATCTACAACAGGTTTACTAGAACATAGTTTTTGACCAAGTTTTAGAGCATTTGTTGGACAATTTACTACACATTCACCACAAGCAACACATTTGTCTTTGTCTACTTTAGATACGTAGTTAGAACGTACCATATCAGAATTTGCAAACATATTTGCTCCTTTCAGTGCTAAACAAGAACATCCACAACAGTTGCATATGGCATGAGTCTTTCCTGATCCATCTAAATTTGGTATTTGGTGCATCAAACCGTTTTCTTCTGCTCTTTTTATTATTTCAAAAGCTTCTTCCCTAGTTATTTCTCTACCTCTACCTGTTCTTATATAATATTCAGCTGCATGACCTAATTGAATACACATGTCTTCTTTTAGATGACCACATCCTTCGCCCATACTTTCTCTTGCTGTACGACATGAACAATCTGATACTGAGAACTTATCACTATCATTTAGATATTTTGATATTTCTTCATAAGAAGCTCTTCTTGTTTCACCATCTATGGCAGTTTCTATTGGAATAACACGCATAAGCCCTACTCCAGGAGGAAAACTTCCTGTAGATCTTGGTCCATTTTCTACTCCATAGTCATGAAATGCCTTAGGAATTTGTGGATATTTTTTTGCTTGATCCTTCTTATTAACCATCATTTCCATAATTCCTGGTACCCACGTTTCATACCAGAAAGTATCTACACCATCTATTTCATTGACAAATACTACACCTATTTCTGATAATTCTAGTAAAAGCTCACTACATCTTTCAACACTTTTACCACATAAAGGTGCAACCTTTTCTGCAGTTGTCTTTTGTCTTATTTTCATACAAAGTAAAACTTCTGCCATCTCATCCGTTACAACAGGTTCTAAAATTTTATAACGTGCATCTTCTACACCAAAATACCCTCTAGATCCTGGCTTCTTTCCACTCACTTGATTTGCAAATTGAAGAACCTTTTCTTTTACTGCCATAATAATCCCCCTCTAAATTTTAATAAAATATAAATTAATTATTCCACTCTTTTACTTCTTGTCTTACCCAGTCAATCCATTCATCCATACCTTCACCAGTTTTTGCTGATATTGGTATAACTTTTATATTTGGATTTAATTTTTTAATATATTCTTTTACTAAATCTAAATCAAAATCAAAATATTCCATAGCATCAATTTTATTTATTAAAACAACGTCAACAATTGAAAACATTAAAGGATATTTTAAAGGTTTATCATGTCCCTCTGGTACACTAAGTATCATGGCATTTTTTGAAGAACCAGTATCAAATTCTGCTGGGCATACTAAATTACCTACATTTTCTAATATTGCAAAATCTATATCTTCAGTTCCAAGCTCTACTAAACCTTGCTTTGTCATGTCTGCATCAAGATGGCACATTCCACCTGTATGTAACTGTATTACTTTTGCTCCTGTTTTTGATACAGTTGCAGCATCCACATCAGAATCTATATCTGCTTCCATAACACCTATTCTCATTTCATCTTTTAAGGATTCAATAGTTCTTAGAACTGTAGTAGTCTTACCTGAACCTGGAGAAGACATTAAATTTAATAAAAAAGTCTTGTCTTTTTTTAAGTCTGCTCTAAGTAAATCTGCTTGTTCGTCATTATTACTGAAAACACTTTCCTTTATCTCGATTACTTTGTATTTATCCATAACTCTCCCCTTAGCATTTTGTTAATTTTATAACATTATTTTATATAGAATAAGATTCACCGAATCTCATTCTGTAATTAAAATATATCACAGGTTACCATATTTTGCAAACATCCTCTTAATGTTTTTATCTATTTTTTACTGCAAATAATATTATATATTTGCTTTTTTTTATGCTATACTAAATAATCATATAACTTACTGTAATAACATTGCAGTTTTATAAAGAGGTATTTTGCATGGAAAAATTAACAGATAGACAAAGGCAAGCTATTGCCACTAAAATTAGAATTACACAAGTAGCCACTGAACTTTTTAAGGTAAAGGGGTTTGAAAGTGTAAAAATTCAAGATATTTGCCAAGCTGCGGAAATTTCAACAGGAGCTTTTTATCATCACTTTAAGTCAAAGATGGAAATAATTAATACAGCTTATGAACAAGTAGATATATTAGTTATGGATAGATTTGAATCAAAAGATTTTTCTTCTAACCTGGATAAATTATTATTTCTGTTATGTGAAGGTGCTAAGATGATGGAGGAACTTGGATGGGTATTTGTAGGAGAAATATACAAAAACTTACTTTCCATTGAGGGAAAATACTCTACAAAACCTGATCGACATATTGCACTAAAGGTTAAATCTATTGTTGAAGATTCACTTAAAAGTGGAGAGTTAGATAATTCTATTTCTCCTACAAACTTAACTATGATAATAATGAGAATCTCCAGAGGTGCTATATTTGATTGGTGTCTTTACCAAGGAAGTTATGATCTTGAATCTAGAATGGAATCTGACTTAAATTTAATACTTTCTAATTTTAAACCAAAAAATTCAAATTAAAAAGTTCGTCATTAAGACGGCTTTTTTTTATTTATTTTTATATTTTTTTAGATAATTTTTTAACATTATTAACGTTGGTTTTCCAATATTTTCAGCTGGTTTCTTATTTTGTCAGAATTATTAAATTATATTTTTACACTTGTTTTTTATAATTTAGTGGTGCTAATATTATAATAATTTTATGACTCATAAAATTGAATCATTATTTAATATTGGGGGACAGTAAAATGTTTTTATTTGAAGCACAGCCAATGAGCAATTGGCTAATGTTATTATTAGTATTCGCAGTACTTATGCTGCTTAATGAATTCAGTCGTCGCTGGAAGTGGGCAGGATTCGCATGTTTTTTAGTATTACCTATAATTTTAACAGTTTTTGTATGGCCTAAAACTACAAAAGGCACAAGTGTTGGAACATGGTTCCACTTTGCAAAAGTTTATTCAGCTTTAGCTGGATGTATGGGATTTTGGTTAATTCGCTATGTGAAAGGTGCAATTAATCATAAATGGGTTTTATATTTCCCACCTTTAATCCTTGCAATTAACATTATGGAAGCAGTTATACGTGATTTCCAAATTGGTGGATTAGGCTATAATGCTCAAATTTTTGAAGGTATGATGGTAACTAGTGGTTCTTGGAATTATATGAATGGTATAGCAGGTATTTTAAATATTATAACTATCACTGGTTGGCTTGGAATTTGTATTAGCAAGAAGAAAAGTAAAGATATGTTATGGCCAGATATGTGTTGGTTCTGGATTATAGCTTATGATTTATGGAACTTTGCTTATACATACAACTGTTTAGGAGATCATGCTTGGTATTGTGGTATAGCCTTATTATTTGCACCTACTGTATGTGCATTTATATTTGGAAAAGGTGCTTGGTTGCAACACCGTGCTCATACTCTTGCATTTTGGGTAATGTTTGCTATGACTGTACCATCATTTATAGACCAATCACAATTCTCAGTAAAAGCATCACAAAATACAACTGCATTATTTATAGTAAGTTTAATTGCTTTACTTGCAAATATAGCAGTATTTGTTTATATGGTTTACAAAGCTAGAAAAACTAAGACAAATCCATATACAAGTGAACTTTATACTGATTTAGATTGTTATAAAGAAATAAAATCTTTAGCTTAAAAATACAAAGCCATTTATTGTTTGAAGTAAATATACTTTTTAAACAATAAATGGTTTTTTTGCAATCAAAACTATTTTAATTTCAATTTTTAAATTAAAATGCAAATTTTATTTTTTATAAATCAAACTCAACATAGAAATTATTTTCAATATTTTTATCTAGTATTTCTCTGTTTAGATTAATCCAACTTTTGCATTTATCTAAAATAATCGCGTCACTACTGATAACATTGTCCAATATTTCTAAAGTTGAATCCACATTATTAATATTCATCACTTCCACTTTAAAATCAAAGTTTTTCAATAATTCTTCTATCTTTTTCTTTAAATTTCCCGAATTAGATACTGGTGCATCTAGGTAAAAATTAGCTTTCTTAATTTTATGTTTTTCTAAAGTTTCTCCTATTTGTATAATTGATAATTCTGTCTTGTCTATAATACGATACGTTCCTCTAAGCCCTGCTAAATCTCTTATTGTTCCATCCATACACTTAATTAATAGTGAATTGGATAAGGCAACTTCCAATGTTATTATGGTATTAAATCCATCAATATTTACAATACTATTTTCCAGATTATCCTTAATCTCTTTTTCTTTTCTAATCTTTATATTTTTCTCAGGAGAGATTGCTCTTGATAAAGCTAATCTTTGTCTTTCTGACAATAAGTAGTGATTGCCCACAAAAACTGATGCTCCTTTTATGTTATATCCTTGATTTAATAAATAATATAAATCCTGCCCAGCCTTATATAATTTATCAAGATGTTTACCTGTAAACTCTTTTTCATCACTGGAAAAATGCCCTCTTTTAACAACCTTGCACATAACTTACACTCCCATGCTTAATATTTCCCTTATTTTCATTATAGCTAATAATATTTTTATCATATTTTTTATAATTAATCATGACACTTGATATCTTATCAATCAATATAAGCATGTACTCTTTATTTAAGCAATATAGGCACAAACCTTCTTTTCTTAAAACATAAGAAATAGGATATACTTCTAAATTCTTATTTTCAATTTTTATATTTATAAAAGATTTATAGTCCATAGCTTTATTTATTTCTTCGCAGATTATATCTTTTTCATCAAATTTTTCTTCAAATAAATCTACTATAAATCGCTCTTTTAATTTATTTAAAACCATAGAACACCTTTCTTTATCTACAGTTTTAAACTTGTCAATTAAAAAAGATTCACTTATTGTATTACTTATATTTTCACCTATATATAGTGCTAATAATAGAGAATCATAATCACTATACTTCAATATATGTTTTGCTATTATATAGTTTTTATCTATCTCTACACCTCCATTTGCACCTCTATAAATAATTATGGGTATTCCAAGCACTGATAATTTATCCAAGTCTCTTTGTATGGTTTTTGTAGACACATTAAAAAGTTCAGCCAGATTCTTAACAGTAACTTTAGAATTACTTCTTAATAGATAAAATAGAATATCTAGTAATCTCATTGCACTTTCCTTCCAAGTTACTTATTATTTTTTAACCACATTATAGCACTGTATGCATGCATTGCTGCTCCTGTAGGTAATATATCTTCATTAAATACAACCTTCTCATTGTGCATAGGCTTACCAAATAAAGAATTTTCTTCTTTTGTACCTGCTCCTAGCATAACATAAAGACTTGGGACTTCATAAGAATAAGAAGCAAAATCTTCTGATCCCATTCCTCCACCTTCAAATAAAACAACAGATTTCTCACCTACTAAGTCTTTCATATAATTTGTAATTTCATATGCTAAATTATTATCGTTAGCTAAAGGAGGTACTGAAGAAAGCTCTATTAATTTGGCATCTCCTCTAAACATTTTAGCAGTAGATATAACTATATCATTTATTCTATTAAATATGAATTCACCTATTTCTTTATCTAAAGCTCTAATAGTACCTTCCATAACTACTTCACCGGGTATTATGTTTGGTGCATCCCCACCTACAAATTTGCCCATTGTTACTACAGCTGATTGTGTAGCTGATATTTCTCTACTTATTATTTCTTGTAAAGATAGGTAGATATGAGCCGCAATATTTATTGGGTCTACTCCTGTTTCAGGCATAGCTCCATGACAACCTGTGCCTTTTACAACAATTCTAAATCTATTGCAACCTGCTATACTAGTTCCAAGTCCACATAAAACAACATTTGAAGGTGAGCCAGAATGTACGTGCATTGCCATTGCTGCATCCACTTTTGGATTTTCAAGAACACCTGCTTTTATCATTTTTTTTGCACCTGTAAATCCTTCTTCATCTGGTTGGAATACTAATTTCACTGTACCTTCTATTTCATCTTGATTTTCTTTAAGCAATTTTGCTGCTCCGAGTAACATTGCAGTATGCATATCGTGACCACATGAGTGCATTGCTCCATTAGTTGATTTAAAATCACATAAAGTAGCTTCTGTCATTGGAAGTGCATCCATATCAGCTCTTAATAGAAAGGTTTTTCCTGACTTATTCCCTTCAATTGTAGCTACTATACCACTTTCACAAATTTCCTTTGGCTCATATCCAAACTCTCTTAACTTATCCATTACGTAAGCTTTCGTTTTTGGCAGCTCAGGCCCAACTTCAGGATTAATGTGAATACTGCGTCTATATGTTACAATATCCTCTTTTATTGATTTAGCTTGTTCCATAAATTTATTCATTGTTCCACCTCATATAATTATAATTATAGTTTATTTTTTACATTCTAAAGTATATTGATTCAGTTTATATTATTTATTTATAGTTTCATAATTTACCCTAATATAATAATCATATTTTGAATATTAGCTATACTTTTCTCATGTTCTGTAAGTTATATTTTCAATAATAATAAATAAACTGGACACATATAGTCCACATTTTATATTATTAAAATATTTAATATTAACTATATATAAATATAAAAACAAATCATATTATTATGTGAAATCAATAAATTTCATATATGAAATTATCAATTAATCTAGTTTTATTTACATATACAGCTATGGCAACTAATACAGATCTATCAATTGAATCTACATTTCGCAATGAATCTATATCAACTATATTAATGTAGTCAATTTTTGCTAAAGGTTCACACTCTATTGTTTCTTTAATAATATTTAACACAGAGTCCACATTACTTATTCCATTTTCTATTAAATCCTTAGCTTTTATTAATGATTTATTTAAAACTGTTGCTGCCATCCTTTCATTATCAGATAAATATGTATTTCTTGAACTTTTAGCCAAACCATTTTCTTCTCTAATTATAGGACATCCTACAATTTCCACATTTATATTTAAATCTCTTACCATTCTTTTTATGATAAATAGTTGTTGTGCATCTTTTTGTCCAAAATAAGCCCTATCTGGAGTAACTATATTAAACAACTTATTTACTACTGTGCATACACCTGTAAAATGTGTCGGTCTACTTTTACCACACAAATTATCTGTTAGACCACTCATATTTACTGATGTAGAAAAATCCTTATTATACATCACATCAGCACTTGGGTAAAAAATCAAATCTGTTCCTGCAAATTCACAAATTTGTTTATCTCTATCAAAATCCCTAGGATAAGTTGCCAAGTCTTCCTTTGGCCCAAATTGACGAGGATTCACAAAAATACTTACAACTACTTTGTCATTTTCCTGGGCTGCTTTTTCGATTAAACTTTGGTGACCTTGGTGTAGATACCCCATTGTAGGTACTAACCCAACACTTAGACCTTCTTTTTTCCATTCATTTACTTGTTTTCTTATTGGATCAATTGCGTCTATAACTACCATTGTTTAAGTCCCCTTAATATAGTTTTTCTATAATATCTTCATCTATTTTAAAGCCATGCTCTTCACTTGGGAAAAAACCATTTTTAACTTCACCTATATATGTAGCAAAGGCATTTCTCATTCTATCGCCTAGATTTTCATATTTTTTTACAAACTTAGGAGTGAAGTCACTAAACATTCCAAGCATATCTTGATAAACTAAAATTTGTCCATCACACTTATCTCCAGCTCCTATTCCTATAGTTGGAATAGATAGTTTTTCAGTAACCATAGCCGCTAATTTTGATGGAACTCCTTCCATAACCACGGCAAATGCACCTGATTTTTCCACAGCTAATGCATCTTCAATTAATTTTTTTGCAGCTTCTTCACTTTTTCCTTGCACTTTAAATCCACCAAAAGTATTTACTGATTGAGGTGTTAAACCTATATGTCCCATTACAGGTATAGATGCTTTTACTATTGCTTCTATGTGCTCTGCAACTTCTACACCACCTTCTAATTTTACTGCTTGAGCTCTACCTTCTTTTATTAATCTGCCTGCATTAACTACAGCATCGTAAACAGAAGTCTGATAAGACATAAAAGGCATATCGGCTACAACTAAACTATTTTTTGCACCTCTTGCCACGGCCTTAGTGTGATGAATCATGTCTTCCATTGTAACTGATAAAGTATCTTCATATCCTAGCATTACCATTCCCAATGAATCACCTACAAGTATTCCATTTATTCCAGAATTATCTACTGCTTGAGCTGTTGAGTAATCATATGCTGTTAGCATAGTTAACTTTTCATTTTTTAGTTTAGCCTCTCTAAATGTTACAACTGTATTTTTCATTATCTTTCCTCCAAATAGTTTTGTAATTTTTTATAATCTCTATTTTCATTTTTAATTTTCGCTACCTCTAATAAATCTCTAGATAATAATTTGTATAATTCTTTATCATTTTCATTTAAAACTTCACAGTGTTTTACAATAGTATATAGGTCTCCTCTTTCTACTGGACCTGTCAAACTATCTACCAGACCTTGCTTTTTAATATTTTCCACATTATTTTCTATAAGAGGAAAAAGAGCATTTAATGCCTCATCTCTGGAAAAATCACAAGTTTCTAAGAAATTAACGCCCTTGTTTATTAGGGCCAAAACTAAATTACTCACTGTAACACAAGCAGCATGATACAAAATCTTATTTTCGCTGGAAATAACACCTACTTTATTTCCTAAGTTTTTAAACAAACTCACAAAATAGTCTTTAAATTTTTCATCACCTTCTATGGTAATAAACGCTTTTTGAAAATCTTTATAAGAATTATACTTGCTAGAAATAGCAAACATTGGATGGATAGAATAAGCATATGCACCGTAATTTTTTACATTTGAAAAGATTGTTGAAGAAATTGAACCGCTACAATGGCAGATAACCTTGTCTCTTATGTTCAACTGTTTTAATTCATTGTACACCTGTTGTATTTGTGAATCAGGTGTAGTAATAAATATAACATCACTGTTATTAACTAATTCATTTAAGTTTTGAAATTGTTTAGTATTTGTAAAAAATGCCGCTTCTTTTGAAGAATGCGGGTTCTTACTATAATACCCTATTACATTTATTTTATTTTCTTTTAAGTATTTGCCTAAGGAAAATCCAACTTTTCCGGCTCCAATAAACCCAAATCTTATAGTTTCCACCTCCTATATAAGAGTGTGTTACCTTCAACTTCATTTAACCTTTATGATTATCTAATCTTTAATATAAAATGGTGCAGTTTCGTTAAAATACTACCCACAGAAAATGTATCAGATATCTACATTATTTGTCAATAATTTTTATATCTGTAGTTTTTAGAGTATATAAATAGCCCATACCTTTATATGGCATGAGCTAGAATTTATAACTTTTATACTAATAAACATTGATCTCCCACTTGTACAGTTCCACTATTAAGAACTTTAGTAAATATCCCATTATTAGGCATAATACATTCTCCCACTTGATAATATATCTGACATTTATCATGGCACTTTTTACCAATTTGAGTTACTTCAAGCACTACATCTCCTATTTGTATTTTCTGACCTATTAAAAGAGTATGTAACTCTATTCCTTCCACAACTAAATTTTCTCCAAAAGCTCCAAAATCCACATTGGCTCCCTTTTTTCTAAATTCATCTATTTTATTAAATTCCAATAAGCTAACTTGCCTATGCCATTTTCCTGCATGAGCATCATTTTCTATCCCAAAATCTTCTATAAACTTAGCTTCATTTATTTCAGTTTTTAATGTTCCTTTTTTCTCACTTATACAAATTGCTAATACTTTCCCCATTGTCTATCCTCCAATTTGATTCATATATTTATTTTCTTTGTTGTCACAGATTTCCAGGAAAAGATGCTTTTCTGGCTTATCATAAATATTTTCATAAATTAATGCATTTAATTCTTCGTTGCAAATTTTATTATCAAGATGTCTTTTTAAGTCTACTCCATAGTTATAATGCAGGCATTTTTTTAAAAATCCACTTGAAGTTAATCTAATTCTGTTGCAGTCTTCACAAAAACAACTACTAATAGGACTTATAAATCCTACCTTCCCTTTATAGCCTTCTATTTTTATATAGTTTGCTGGTCCGCTTCTCTCAATCTTATTTTCTTTTTTTACATTTTTAAAGTTTGATTTTATTATATTTAGTATTTCTTTATTATTTGTTCTCTTATGTTTTTTGGCTGCTCCTATGGGCATAAGTTCAATAAATCTTAGAGCTAAATTTTTATTTTTAGTTAAATTTATAAAATCTATTATTTCATCTTTATTTATATCATCTACTATAACCGTATTTATTTTAACTTTAAGTCCCAGTTTTAATGCTTTATCTATTGCACTTAGAACTTGACTTAATTTATCAAATTTAGTAAGCTCTTTAAATCTATTTTTCCTTAAAGAATCTAAACTTATGTTTACTCCACTAAGTCCATTTCTCTCAAGTATTTCTAGTTTATCGTGTAACAATACACCATTTGTTGTTATATAGATTTCTTCTATTCCCTCTATATTGCTTAATCTGTAAATTAAATTTTCAATATTTTTTCTTACAAGAGGTTCGCCACCCGTAATACGAATTTTTTTAATCCCTAATATGGCACACTGTGTAACAATTTTTATTATTTCATCATCATTTAAAATATCTTTATTACACGTGTTTAATATGTTGTTGTCATCTATACAATAAATACATTTTAAATTGCAATTTTCTGTAACAGAAATCCTAAGGTAGTCTATTTCTCTTCCAAATTTGTCTATCATTTAATTTCTCCTATTTACCAAATGAACAATGAGGGAAAGTACAAACTCCACAATTCAAACACATTCCACCGTTTCCATAGGTTGCTATATCTTCAAAAGATAATCTTTCATCTGCTAAAACTCTTGGTAATACTAAATCAAATATAGTTCTTTTTGAATACATGGCACAGCTTGGAACTCCAAGAATAGGTGTATCTTTATAGTATGCTAATAAAAACATAGCTCCTGGAAGTACTGGCGCACCATAAGTTACTATTTCACCATTACAATCTTTTATAGCTGAAGGTGTAACGTCATCAGGATCAACTGACATTCCGCCAGTACAAATTATCATGTCGGCTTTTTCTTCATCTATTGATTTCAAAATATTTGTTCTTATCATATCTTTATCATCAGGTAAAATAACTTGTTTTACAATCTCTCCACCATAATATTCTAGCTTTTCTTTCATTACAGGTAAAAAAGCATCTTTTATTCTGCCTTTATAAATCTCATTTCCTGTAGTTATAAGAACTGCTTTCTTAGGCTTTATTTCTTTTACACTTATTATTTTTTCTTTTATTAATTTTTCAGCTTCTATTATTTTTTCTTCATTTATTACCAAGGGAATAACTCTAGTTGCTCCTATTTTTTCACCAACTTTAACCGGAGTATTGTTGTGCATTGTAGATACTATTATTTCACCTAACATATTTAACTTTAAAAGTGAGTTCTTGTTTATCTTTAATACCCCTTGTTTCGCAGAAAAGAAATCTATTTTACCTTCTTTTATTTCTTCTGATATACAGCATCCTTCACCCAAAACTAAATCTTTTATTCTTGTTGCTGCATCATTTTCATGAAGCTCGTCTTCTTTTGGTTCCCAAACATATATATGTTCTTTTCCTATATCTAAAAGCTTAGGTATGTCTTCCTTTTTAATTACATGGCCTTTTTTAAATAATCTTCCTTTAAATTCTCCAGGTACTATTTTTGTAACATCATGAGATAAAATACAACCTATGGCATCTTCTATTTTTATTTGTTTCATGCTCTGATCTCCTAAATTATGTCTATTTTTCGTATATTTAATTAGATTTCACTAATATTTTTTAATATTTTTATACATTTATCATTATAACACATATATTAAGTTCAAATAAACATTTATTGTACGTATTTTGTAACAAATATATTTTAATAAAATATATTAATTTAAAAACAAATTTAACTTTAAATGAAAAAAGATATATTGTAAACAATATACCTTTTTGATAACTTATTCATTTCACACCGCTTCACTATATTCATATTCTAAACTTTCTTTACTCTTTTTAAGTACATTTTTAGAAATCGCAAGTACAATAAGCTCAGATACAAGAGTTGCGATCCATATACCAAATCCACCAAATATAAGAATCATTACTATTAAAGTGATTGTTATTACAACAACTCCCCTACCTAAAGATACTATTCCTGCTTGAACTGGCATATCTACAGCAACACAGAATCCTGAAGTTATTACATTATATCCCATTATTAAAAATGCTGGAGAAAATAATCTTAAAACATTTACTGTATAATTAAATAGTCCTTCATCCACATTATTAAGGAATAATGATACTAATTGATTTGCAAATACAAATACTATTAAAAATGATACTGCTGATGAAATCTTTATTGTTTTTAATCCCATTTTTAATATTGAAAGTACAGAGTCTTTATCTTTTTTTCCATAATAGTAACTACAAATAGGTTGTATTCCTTGTGCTATTCCCATCATAGTTGTTAGTACCAATGTGTTTATATAACAAACTACACTATAACTTACTAATGCATTTTCACCAATTACTCTTAATATACTTTGATTAAAAATTAAAATTACAACTGCCACACTTAATTCTGTTGTAGAATCTGGAATCCCTATAAACAGTACTTTTTTAACAACAGTAAAATCAAAATGGAATTTTGTAAATTTAAGCTTACCTCTTTTTCTTAAAAAATGTATAAAGAAAAATGAGAATGAAAATACTCTTGCTATTCCCGTTGCATATGCAGCTCCTTTAACTCCATAACCTAGTTTTATTACAAATATATAATCAAGTACTATATTAGTTATTGCAGATATTATTACACCTATTGTTGCAAGGTGAGGATAACCATCACTTTTTATTAGTACTTCTAAGTAGTAGGAAGCTAAATAGAATAAAACAAATAGCATTATAGTTCCCACGTATTCTTTAACATAAACCATTGTTGAGTTAGTTGCTCCTAAAAATATTGCTATTTTATCTAAATTTAATAAACTGACTAACATTATAATTGCTGCTAAAATTGCCATTACAACTAAATTCAACGTAAAATACTCATTTGCTTTTTTATTTTCTGAACTTCCCAATTTAATAGCAACCACAGTACTTGCCCCTGTTGCGAATAAAATAGATATTGCAAATAACATATTAATGTATGGTGTAGATATATTTACTGCTGCCAGAGCATCACTACCTACTCCTTTACTTACAAATATCCCGTCTACCATTGAATATAATGAAAATACCCACATTGCTGCTACTGAAGGTATTACATACTTTTTAAATTGTGACTTTAAACTTATTGAACTTTCCATATTATTCATCTCCTTCCACTATAAAACTATAAACTGTGGTATAATACACATGTCAATAAATATTTTTTAATTTTTTTGAGGTGATTTTTTGAAAAGAAAATATTATAAAACTGGTGAACTTTCAAAGATATATAAATTAGGCAGAGATTCAATAAAATACTACGAAAAATTAGGTCTTTTGAATCCTACTAGAGATACCAATTCCTATAGAATGTACACAATTAAAGATATATGCAATTTAAATCTTATTCGTGAGCTTAGAACTCTAGATTTTTCTATGCAAAGAATCAAAGAATATATTGAAAATAGAAATATTGAAACTACTAGAAAAATGCTTTCTGAAGAAATTGAATTAATAGAAAAAAAGGTCGAAGTTTTAAATTCTCACAAAGACTCTTTAAGCAAAAGATTGTCATCTATAGATAAATGTATTGAACATACTACTTTTAATAGAATAGAACTTTTATACATGACTAAAAGAAAAGCACTTACAGTGGATTCCAACGAATCTTTTGCAGAAAATAATGATTATTTAATTCAAAAATTAAGTGATAAATTTGAAGATAAGTTTTATGTATTAGGAAATAGCAACTTTGGAGCTGTTTTTGATTCTAAAAGTATTTCCAGCGGAATTTATAATTATTACAAGCATACATTTTGTTTATTAGACGATGATTCTTCTGATTATAACTTTGTTTTAGATGAAGGATACTATGTTACATATACTTACAAAGGTGACTATAATCAGTATGAACAAGTTTTTGAAATGCTTTACAAATTTATCGAGATCAACAAATATACTATTTTAGGTGACCCTATAGAGATTTACAAAATAGATGTTTACGAGACTTCTCTAGAAGATGAGTACGTTACACAAGTTCAGATTCCAGTTAAACTTTTAAGCGACCTTTCTTTATAATAAAAAAAGATTTCTTGGCATGCCAAGAAATCTTTTTTATAATTCTATTATTAAGCTTTCACAATTTTACCATCTTTAATTACTAATGACACATTATCCAAATCATCTATTAATTCATCTGGCTTGCCATCAAATACAACTAAATCGGCCTTTTTGCCCACTTGAACTGTACCTACTAAGTCATCTATTAATAATATTTCTGCATTATTTTTAGTTGCTTGAATTAAACAATCTAATGGTTTAATTCCAATATATTTAAATCTAGCTTTAAACTCATATAACCCATCGCCATGTCCTCCTGCATATACACCTGCATCAGTTCCAAATCCCATCTTTATACCTGCTTTATATGATTTTTTATATCCTTCACACATTACATCATGTAATTTTTTACTTTTCTCAACATAATGCTTTGGATGTTGGTCCGCATGCTCAAGGAAATGAGTTAATGGAGCCATTGTTGGAATCATAAATGTTTTATCACTATTTTTATACATTTCTATACATTCGTCATCCATTATACTTGAATGTTCTACAGTTCTTACACCAAGTTTAATAGCAGACTTTATTCCTTCTGCTCCGTGTGCATGACCTGCTACTGGTAAATTAACTCTATCTGCTGTTTCAACAATTGCCTGAAGTTCTTCATCAGTAATAATTGATGCACCCGGCTCTCCCCCAGGATTCATTATAGCTCCGGTTCCCATATACTTAATAAAATCTGCACCATTTTGCCAATGTTGCCTCACTGCTTTCACACATTCTGCTGGGCTATCACATTCATGATACATATCTCCAAAGAAGTTATTTCCAGCTTCTGTTGGTGATACAATTTTTCCACTAGCTAATATATCTGGCCCCACACAGTATCCCTCTTTTATTGCTTTAGCTAATGATATGACTATATTGTTACGATCTCCCACATCTCTTAATGTAGTGTAACCCTTATGTAAATTATCTTGAGCTAGTTTTAATGCTCTAATAACACGAAAAGTATCTGGCTGAACGTTTTCCTCAAAAGTATTCATTCCACATAAATCTACATGAACATGGGCATCTATAAGACCTGGTGTAATTGTTTTTCCTTCAATATCAATTACATGTGCTTGAGAATAATTTGCTGAATTAGCTAGTAATATTTCAGCTATTTTTTCTTCTTCAATAATTATATCTGCATATTGTCCTTCAAACCCTGGTGTTAACTCTGGTATAATACGTGCATTTTTTAATACTATCATGTTATTTCCCCCTATTATTACTTTTTTCTTCAATTATATCTATAATTTCACCTTTTGTAAACACGTTTATTTTTTAATCTTATTTATATTTAATTTATTGTTTATTTTGTCATTTCGTTTATTTTATAGATACTTATATTTTTTTATGATATTATAAAGTTAAGAAGTTTTTGGGAGGAAGTTTAATGTCAAATAACAATAAAACTATTCAAAAAAATAGGATGATGACTTATTTTATAAACGCTGCAGATGAAATATTATCATCTGATAAAAATGAACCTTTAACTGCAAGGAAGGTAGCTGATAGTGCAGGTTATAACGTTGCTACCCTTTACAATTATTTTAATAACCTTAATCACCTTATTCTTTATACATCTGTAAAATATCTACATGCATATGCTAATGATTTATCTTTATTACATAAACACAACCTTAGTCCAGTAGATTTCTATTTAAAGTCTTGGGAGTTGTTTTGTAAACATTCTTTTAAATATCCTGATAAATTCCACTCCATTTTTTTTGGTGAGTTTAATCATGAAATAGTAGAAGAGACAATAAAAACTTGCTCAGAGATTTTTTCTAACTCAGATAATAATACAGTTAAACTTATGCCTTTATTAAAATTAAGTAACATATATGAAAGAGATAATTTAATTTTAAGTAATATAGTTAGTAAAAATCCTAATTTAGACAATAATGATATTGCTAATATAAGTGAAATGATAATATTAATATATCAAAGCATGCTTTACAACTTTATGGTTAAAAGATCAAATGACTCTTTCGAAGAAGGAATCCATAAAATGATGTGCTATATTAGACAAGTTTTACATTCTTATGAATTAATATAAACGCTTTAAAAAGGAGCACAGTACAATAATTATTTATTATACTGTGCTCCTTCTTACATAATGTAGTATGAACATCAATTAAATGTTTTTTTATAATAATCATTTTTTCTCCTCTATTCCTCCAACTCTAACCATTACATATATGGCTGGTATAAATAAAACAGATATAATTGATAAAACAATTTTTACACTTATTAAGTTAGCAAACAACATAAAAACCAAAGCAACAATTAGCAAAACAACTAAAATTGTATATGCTTCTACTACTATATTTATAAATGTTGAGATATTTTCTTTGTCAGATTCTATTCTAAAAGATGGACTTTTTTCTGGTGCTATTTTTGAAATTTTTAATATTGGTAAAATTACAAATATAATTATTAACATTGTAATTAATAAGGAAACTATAATAGTATTTTTTTTAAGTGAGTTTGAATCATTAAAAATTGATATAAAATTCAAAAATATACTTATAATTAATATACTCATATTTATATATACAAATGATGAAATTCTATTAATTTTTTTCATACAATACCTACCTTTATATTATTTCAATAAAATTTTTCTATATTTACATTATATATAAATGTTTTACCTAATTCATTACAAATAAAATATCTAGTTTAAAAAGGGCATATCACTGCTTGACATACCCTTATCATTTAGCTATTTATCTCTCCTGTGAGTTAGGCTTCCTCTATTCTTAACAAAAAGTATTTCAGCCATTATTCCAAAAGCTATCTCTTCCACATCATTGGATGAAATATTTATACCAACAGGAGCATAAACATTATCTAGTTTTTCTTCATTTACATTTTCTTCAATTAAAGTCTCTTTAACCTTAATCCATTTTTTTCTACTACCTATCATACCTATATAGTTGGCATTTCTATTTATTACACTTCTTAAACTTATAAGATCACCTTCATAGCCTCTGGTAGCTATAATAACATAAGTATTATCGTTAATTTCCATATCTCCAACTATTTTAGCTATATCTCCAGCATAAACCTCATCTGCATTTTCAAATCTATCATTATTTGCAAACTCTTCTCTATCATCTACTACAACAGTGTAAAAGTCTAAATTTTTAGCTATTTTAAATAGTGCCAAACCTATATGTCCACCGCCTATTATTAAAAGTTTAGGCTTTGGTTTAAATACTTTTATATATCCATAAGCAGTTCCACCACATTGCATACCTAAATTTCCAGAATTATTTAAAGTATATTCAAAGTTACAATCTCCCTCGGTTTTCAAACATTCCATACATTTATTTATAACTTTATGCTCTATCATTCCACCACCAACAGTGCCCATAACATTACCACCTTCAAATACTGCTATGGTTGCTCCCATTTTACCAGGAGTAGATCCTATTGTTTTTGTTATTGTGGCAAAAGCCACTTTGTATCCTTTTTTCACTTCATTGTATATTTGTTTTAATAAAATTTCGTCCATTTATCTACCCTCATGTCTTTGTTTCATATATAATATAGCTTCTAACACTCCACCAGCTATTGTTCTAGCTTTATCAGAAATGGTATAAGAATTTTTGACTTCTTCTATACGTGGATCAATATCAGCTATTTTTAATCTTTCTTTTATCTTACTTTTGTCTCTAATTATTCCTCTCAAAACTCCATCTATTGTAGCTTTTACTTCAGTTATAGTTTCGTTTTCAGCATTAATTATTTTAGCTATAACTTCTCCTTTTTTTACTATAGCACCAATTTCTTTAATATTTGATATTATCCCTGATGATGGTGAATATATTACTCTATCTTTGCTTACTCCTTTTACATACCCAGGTATACCTGTGTTGGCAATGGCATATCCTTTTTCTATTATTCTTCCTAAGTCATGACCTCTCAGAGTTTCTATTACTATGTCCACATCTTCTCCTGCACAAAACCCCGGTCCTAATGCTATGGTTATTGGCGCCATATCCTTTTTTGTCCCTAAATTTTTTTTTGCTAATATGGCATCTACTAATACCAATGGTCTCAATTTTTCAATATATTCACCAGATGGATCTATAATCACAGGAATGTTATTTCTATCTAAGATATTATATACTTCCTCTAAATTATTTGCTTTTTCACATATAACATTTTCCACAACAATTTTATTTTCGTATACGGCTTCACTAAAACAAACTGACCGTCTTATGGCAGATGGGTTTTCTATTTCTAGAATTACTATTTTAAATCCACATCTATGAAGCTTGTGTATTGTTCCCGTGGCTATGTCTCCACCACCCCTAATTACTATTAAGTCCTTTTTCATTTTCTGACCTTCTTCTTAAAAGATTATTAAAATCATCTATATTATCTATATCAAATAGAGTATTTTCACTAACATTAACATATTTTATTTTGTGTGAAGATTTTATGATACTTTTACCACCTTTATCTCCTTTTAAATTTAACAACTGTTCTTTATATGCACTTGGATATATGACTGGGTTTCCGCTACTATCTTTATACGTTGGTATAACAATGTAATCTGTATCTTCTTTGAAAACTTTTATTAGCTTTTCCGTATCCTGTTTATTTATAAGAGGCTGATCTCCAACAAAAAACATATATCCTTCACAATAATCACAGTTTTTCACTCCTAATTTTATAGATTCACTTTGACCTTTATTGGGAAACATATTACTTACTATTTTATAATTTAATTTTTCTCCAAACTCTTTTATTTCTTCATATTGAGTAACTAATATTTTCTGCTTAAAATCACATTCTGATATTATATTTAAAGTATACTCAATTAAAAACTTATTATTGTACTTCATAAGAAGTTTGTTTTGACCCATACGTCTTGAAAATCCTGAGGCCATAATTATTGCTGAAATCAAGCTTATCATCCTTTTTGTTAATTCATTAAAAATGTTTTAATAGTCTTCATTTGTGTAAGTATCAGTATGAGGATTTTCGTCTTCATTTATATACTCATTATTTTCATTACTATTATCTAAATCTTCATTATTGTCCATGTCTTCATTATCATCTGTGTCTTGATTATCGTGTATATCTTCGTAATTATTCATGTACTCTTCTAATACATAATATTTTTCATAATACTCATCTGTACTATCAATTTTTACAGCTAAATTTAAAAATACTGCCAATATTATTAACCCTGCTATATAATATGCAAAATACACATTCTTATCTTTGTTATAGTTTTGTGAACTGTTCAAATTTTTAGTAGCTATATTATTATTTACCTTATTATTCATTTCATAATTCTCCTAAAATCATTATTTTTCCAAAAAGCTATTCTTCTTCTAATAAGAATACAGATACTAGTTTATAAGCTTCTAATTTTATACTACTACACATTTGAATATATTTTCTATATTTATACAATATTTCATAATTTTCTAAGTTCTTTATAACAGTATACTTCTATATTGGGTAGTATGTTTACTCTTAACCTAAAAATTCATTTTGTAGTATGCTTCCATATACAAATTTATTAATATAGGATGAATTTTCATCTTTTATTTTATTTGTAAGCAAAACAGAATTTCTTTTATCTCTTATGCCTTCTACTTTATTAATTAATAAAATTTTTTCTCCTTCAGAGAATTTAAATAATCCACTTTTATTTAAGATAAGATTTTTTAAATGTTTTATTTTTACTTTTTGCGATTCTTCATCATTTATAATCTCCAAAAATTCATCTAGTCTATGAATATTGTCTTCATTAATATTTAATCCTATAGTTTTAATATCTACTACTCCTACAGTTTTTGTAGTTTTATCATAAACAACAGGCTCCGAATCTTTCCATCCTTTTAGTGGCTTTTCCTTTGAACCATCACTTTCTATTATTACTATATCAAAGTAAGGTATTATTTTATCTAATACTCCAAAGCTTAAACCTTTTATCTTAAGCTTATTTGCCACTGTGTTATTTGCTATTTTGTTTCCTATCACATAAACTCCATTGTTACTTTTTTCTATTAGTTTTTTATAATTCTCATCTTTTATTTCACTTAGCATAATCATCTTGTCATAAAACTTTCCACTTGGAACGTATATATTTGTCGTTGTTGTAACTAACACCTTATAATTTTTTCTAAGTAAAGAGGAAGCAGAGAACATCAAAGATGTTTTTCCCCCTGCTCCCACAATAGTTATTATGTCTTTATTTTTTATATCAAAAGCGTCAATTAAGTTCATTACTTTTCCATCATGGCCATAAATACTTTTTCTGGTGTCATAGGTAAAGTATTTAGATTTATGCCTATACCATTATAAATTGCATTTTCTATTGCTGGACATGGTGTATTTACAACAACTTCACCTACAGATTTTGCACCAAATGGCCCCGTTGGCTCATAGCTTTCTTCAAAATCTACTACTATATTGCCCACATCTTTTCTAGTTGGTATTTTATATTGCATAAATGTATTAGATGCTAATTCACCTTTACTTGTATAAACAACTTCTTCATATAATGCCATACCTATACCTTGAGCTATTCCACCTTCTACTTGTATTTTTGCTAAGTTTTTGTTTATTACTGTTCCACAGTCAACTACTGCCACATAGTCTATTATATCAACTTTTCCAGTTTCTTTATCTATTTCTGTTTCCACAAATCCTGCTATAAATGGTGGTGGCGAAACTGGACTTCCATGAGTAGCATATCCTATTAGTTGGTTTTTATTAGGTCCAACAGTCACGTCTACTGCTAATTCAAATACTGATATGGATTTATCTCCATCCAGTGACTTTACAAAATTTCCGTCAAACTCCACATCTTCTTTATTAAGTCCTAATCTTTCTGAACCAAGATTTACTATCTTATTTTTTAGTTCTGTTGCAGCTTTTACTACAGCCATACCTGTAACATAAGTAGTACTTGATGCATAAGAACCTGGATCATATGGTGAAGAATCTGTATCTGCCGAGTTTACTACTATTTTGTCCATTGTAGTTTCTAAAATTTCCGCACACATTTGAGCAAGGATAGTATCACTCCCTGTTCCCATATCTGTAGAACCAGTAAGTAATGTGTAGTTCCCATCATCATTTAATTTTATTTCTATGGATGCTGTGTCTATTCCTGCTATTCCAGAGCCCTGCATAGTAAGTGCCATTCCAACACTTCTTACTTTTGTAGGAGATATTTCTCTAGATGGATATTTTTCATCCCATTTTATAAGTTCTTTACCTTTTTTAATACATCTATCTAATGCAACACTATTTAAGTGCTTATCATAAGCTGGAGATATCTCTCCTTCTTTTATTATGTTTTTAAGCCTAACATCTACTGGATCCATATTTAATTTAGTTGCTAACTTATTTATAGTTGCTTCAACTGCAAAACATCCTTGAGTAGCTCCATATCCTCTAAATGCTCCTGATGGCGTTTTATTAGTATATACTACATTTCCTTTAAATCTAGCAGCTTTTAACTTTCCATACATAGGCATAGTTTTTTCTCCAACTAGTCCAAATGTAGTAGAAGCATGTTCTCCATATGCTCCTGTATCTGATAGAGCATCTATATCTATAACTTTTATTGTTCCATCTTTATCTGCCCCAACTTTTACATTTAGTTTCATTGCATGTCTAGATGTTGTACATGTAAAAGTTTCTTTTCTATCATATATTATTTTGGCTGGTTTTCCTGTTTTTAAAGTAACTAATGCAGAAAATATTTCCACACATGCCGTTTGTTTACCACCAAAACCTCCACCTATTCTTGGCTTAATAACTCTCACTTTGCTTGATGGTATATCTAAAGCCCTTGCTACATGTCTTCTTACATGAAAAGGTATTTGTGTAGAACTTACTACAACCAATCTTCCCATATGATCTAAGTAGTTGTAAGCTCTATAAGTTTCCATCATCCCATGAGATTGTGCTTGAGTATAATATGTGTCTTCTACAACTATATCACATTTTGATAATTCTTCTTCTATATTGCCTTTTTCATATAAATGTTTAGATACTATATTTCTCTCTCTTTCCATTCCTATATCAAAGTTACAATGTAAATCATCTGTATGTACTATACTTTCATTGTCTATAGCTTTTTCCATGTCCATTACTGGAGTTAATACATTGTACTTAACTTTTATCATCCTCATAGCTTTTATTGCAGTTTTTTCGTCTTTTGCTGCTATTATAGCTACTTCATCTCCCACATATCTTACTGTTTTATCTAATATTAATCTGTCGTAAGGAGATGGTTCTGGAAATGATTGCCCTGCTAAAGTAAATTTATTTTGTGGAACATCTTTGTATGTTAAAACACATTCAACTCCGGGTACCATCATGGCTCTTTTTATATCTATTTCTTCTATAACTGCATAAGGATGTGGACTTCTAAGTATTTTAACTACTAAGGCTTCCTTAGCTGCTAAATCATCTGTGTATACTGGTTTACCAGTAGCTATTGACATTCCATCTATTTTTTCTATGCCTTTACCTACTATTTTCATATTACTTTACCCCCATATATGTCTTTATTGCTCTAAGTTGGCCCATATATCCTGTACATCTACATAGATTTCCAGTTAAATAATGTTTTATTTCTTCTTCACTTGGATTTTCTAACTCTCTTTTCATAGCTATTACAGTCATTATAAATCCTGGTGAACAGAAACCACATTGCTCTGCACCTTCTTTTACAAGTATCTCAGCAAATTCACTTGCTTCTTCTTGTAAACCTTCTATTGTTGTAATATTTTTTTTATTAGCTCTTACAGATAATGTTGAACATGATAAAGCTGGTTTTCCATCTATCCATATACTACATAGACCACAACATCCTGTGTCACAACCTCTTTTTACACTTAGATTTCCTACTCTTCTTAGTGTATCTACTAAATATTCGTCAGCTTCCACATCTATATCAACTTTTTTTCCATTTACATTCATTGTGATTAACATGATGATACCTCCATTAAAGCGTTTTTAACTAATGATTTACATATAGCTTTTCTGTATTCCTTGCTAGCTCTTATATTTGAACCAAATACTAATTCTTCAGCAGCTATTTCACTTGCTTTTATTATATTTTCTTCATTTAATTCGTTCTCTGATAAAAACTCGCTTGCTTTATAAGCCACAGTTGCTCTTTGAGGTCTAGCTCCTACACATATTTTTAAGTTATCATCTTCTTTAGATACAGCTGCATTTAATATAGGGTAATCACTTCTTGAATTTCTCATACATTTATATATAGCATTTGTATCGTTTTTCTTTATATATAATTTAACTAGTATATCCTTTTCATATTTTTTATTAAGGAATTCTTCTAACAGTATTCTTCCTCCATTATATAACTCTACTTCTGTTTGTAGCGCAAGTAAACCTACAATTAAGTCAGAGAAACCATATCTAGAGAATACACTTCCTCCAACAGTTACTACATTTCTAAATTGAACACCTATTATATCCCTAACTGCCTTTGGTAAAATTCCATCAAAGTATTTATTTAATATAGGACTAACTTCTAAATCTCTTAGTGTAGTCATAGCTCCTATTTCTATATAATCTGAACTTTCTTCTATAATATTTAAGTTTAAGGCAGACAAATCTATCCCAGTACCTATTCTTTTTTTCCCCATTCTAAGGAAAGCACTACCTCCTATAACTATATTGTTTTTTCTTTTTGTAAGTATCTCATAAGCTTCTTCAAGTGACTGAGGTTGCACTAATTCCATTAGTGTAAACATAATACTTCCTCCCATAAAATATATTTTGTCATTATAATTTTAACCTTGTATATTATATCATAACTAGCTATTTTTTTCTAAACATTTTATTGTTTTTTTAAAATAATGTTCGTATTTATAAACATTTTATTATCCTAATAAAAAAAGACATATAAGAATTTCTTATACATCTTTTTTCTATTTATGCAGTAAGTGCTTTTTCTTCGCACATGTCTTCTTTAGGTAAAACCATATTAAGTATTACTGCTAGTATGGCAGGTAATACAGTTTTAGATTCTCCAAATATTAATTGTATAGACTCTGGAAAAGCATCAAAGAATCCTGGAACATAAGCAACTCCAAGTCCTAATCCTAATGACACAGCAATTATCATTGCATTTCTTTCAGTTAATTTATCAGTAGTTATAAGTCTTATACCACTTACTACTATCATAGAGAACATTACTATAGAAGCTCCTCCCAATACACTAGCTGGCATTAAAGATATAAGAGCTCCTACTTTTGGGAATATACCTGCTATTATTAATATGAAAGCTCCTGTAGCAACAACAAATCTATTAACTATTTTTGTCATAGCTACTATACCAACATTTTGACCAAAAGACGTATTTGGAAGTACATTAAATATAGCTCCTAAGAAACTTCCTATACCATCTGCTAAAACCGCTCCAATTATTTCTTTCTCACTAGCTTCACGATCAAGACCAGAGTTTGCAATGGCCGTTGTATCTCCTATAGTTTCTACTGTTGAAACCATATATACAAATATCATTGCTATTATAGCATCCATATGGAATGAAAATCCTAATTGGAATGGTACTGGTACAGATACAAATGCTGCCTGAGATAAAGAAGAAAAATCTATTTTACCCATAGGTATAGCTACTAAGTATCCAACTATTAATCCGATAAGTACTGATGATATACTAAGCATTCCTTTAGTATATTGTTTAAAAAATATAACTGTTATAAGTACGATTGTTCCTAAAAATAAATTTGATGGTGAAGCAAAGTCGGCTGCTCCTACACCACCTGCAAAATAATTAACTCCAGTTGGTAAAAGTGCGATTCCCATAGTTAAAACTACTATCCCTGTAACTACTGGCGGGAAATATTTTCTTATATGCTTTAATACTAATCCACCCACTAATATCTGAAATAGTGCTCCTATTAAGCAAGCTCCTAATATTCCCTCTATCCCATATTTAACACCTATTGCTGTAGCAGCAGGTACAAAACCAAAACTAGTTCCCATTACTATAGGAAGCTTTGCTCCTATTGGCCCAAGTGGATAACATTGTATTAATGTTACTATACCAGATACAAACATGGCACATTGTATTAACAATGCCTTTGTAGATGCATCCAGGCTTAAAACATTTGAAATTATTATAAGTGGCGTAACATTTCCTACAAACATTGCCAAGATATGTTGCAAACCTAACGGTATTGCTTCTGTTAATTTAGGTCTTCCGTCTAGCTGATAAATTACTTTCTTGTTCATAAAACTCTCCCCTAATCAAAACTAAATTATATATTTTCATATTATCGTTCGTCTTTTCAGTTTTAATTATATACGCTACTCCAAATTTTTACAAGTTTTTTACGAACTTTTTTTTATTTTTTTTATTTTTCATGCGATTTTCACCTTATATTTTATACTACATAATAAAAAAATCACCTCATAAAGAGGTGATTTTTGACAAATACACATATTTTTAAATCTACTACTACCTTTTAAATAACACTAATCTAATAGATTATTCTTCTTCCTGTAACATATCCTTTAACATAATATGATGTTGATAATTTTTCATATTTTACGGATTTTCCTGGACTTGGTGAGTGAATAAATTTACCATTACCAACATACATGCCCACATGTCTAATAGAATTTGTTCCACTATTAAAAAATACCAAGTCACCTGCTTTTAAATTACTTTTGCTTACATGTTTTCCATTTTTGGCTTGATCTCTAGATGTTCTATTTAAATAAATTCCTGCTTTTTTATAAGCATAATATGTAAGCCCTGAACAATCAAAAGAATTAGGTCCTGCAGCACCATAAACATATGGTTTACCTACTTGTGCTTTAACAGTAGATAATACTTTATCAAGTTTCGAATTACTTGATGGCTTATTAGAAGATGATGAGGAAGACGATGACGTATAACTTACTTTTATGTCATTTGAGTCTCCAGCATACACCTTTAAGTATTTAGTTGATACATATCCTGTAGTTGAACTTGATAGTTTTACCTTAGACCATCCATTACTATACGATGATATTACACCAACAACACTATTCTTTTTAATTGTTTTTTTAACACTATGTTTAGTTGAAGCACCTGATCTTACATTCAGTGCTGACGCTGTAACCTTACCTACTTTTCTTATTGAATCTGATGTAGTTGTTGATCCTGAAATTTTAGTATATTCATCAGTAATATATCTTGTTTTTCCTTTGTACTCAACCTTATACCAACCATTACTGCATCTTGATATGTATTTAAGTTTTGTTCCCTTACTTACTGTATCTACTATAGAATATTTTGTTCCAGCTCCACTTCTTATATTAACTCTACTTCCTGTAACTTGCACAGTTTTTGAACTAGAAGTTGAAGTTGAATCACCTTTTAATTTTGAATATTTATTACTTACATATCTAGTGCTACCTTTATATTTAACCTTATACCATCCATTACTGCATGTTGATATATATTCAAGTTTTGTTCCTTTTCTTACTGTACCTGCTATAGAATGTTTCGTACTAGATCCTGTTCTAACATTAAGAGCATCACATGTAACTTCTACAACTTTGCTACTCCTAACTTCACTAGCTTCTACATTTTCATTTATAGCTACTGATGGCATAATGCTTGTAGCTAGCATACCTACAGCTATTCCTTTTGAAATATTTTTTGTATTTTTGTTAAAAATCATATTCCACACATCACCTCATTTGTAACTTTTCTGTAATTTTTGTAACCCTTTTGTAACCATTGTAGCACAACAATAACAAAAATTTCTATATTTTTACAAAAAATAATAAATTAACAAAATAATAACCCCCTATATTTGTATAGGAGGCTATTACAATCTAGTATTTAAAAGCTCTTTTTATTTACACACTATATATATCTGAAAATTCTATATCACATCTTTCCACGTGCTTAAATTTTCTATCAGAATCATAGTCTTTATTATTTTCTTCTTTTAATATAATAGGAATTGTAAATGTAAACTGAGATCCTTCATTAACCCTGCTTTTCACATGAACTTTTCCTCCATGCATTTCCACCAAGTTTTTAACTAATGATAATCCTATACCACTACCTTCACACATCCTATTAAATGAACCATCAACTTGCCCAAACCTATCAAATATAATATCTAATTTATCCTCTGGAATACCTATACCAGTATCATAAACTGAAACAATTACATCCTTTTCAGTAGCATTAACATCAACCTTAATACATCCATTCTCCGGTGTAAATTTTACAGCATTTGATAAAAGATTAAGCATTATTCTTTCTATCTTATCTGGATCACAAAAAGTAATCAACTCTTCAACATTTGTATCAAATATAAGATTTATATTATTATTTTTTGTGTATTCTGCCACAGAAAGAGTTATATCCTCAATTACATTTATAATATTTTGATTGGATGATCTTAGCTCATATACTCCTGTATCCATCTTACTTATATCTATTAAATTATTAACTAATCTTAATAATCTATAAGAGTTTTGCTTTATATAATTAAGATGCTTCTTTAAATTTTCTACATCGATATTATTTTTTTCAATATTTTTATTAATAAGTTGCATCGTACCTATTAATATATTTATTGGTGTCCTAAATTCATGAGATATATTTGAAAAAAATTCATTTTTCACAATTTCTAATTGAACAGCTTCTTGTAATTTTCTTTTTTCTTTTTCTGTTTCTAATTTTTTTGTAATATCTCTTGCCGAAGTCACATATACTTCTTGATTAGATATGTACATGCTACTCCATTCAAGATGAACATAGTGGCCTTTCTTATGTCGAAATCGAATAACATGTCTAGTGATCTCACCATCTTTATCTGCATAATTTTTATTTTTAAAACACTCCACCTCTTCAGGATGAACAATATCTTTTATTGGCATTGATAATAATTCGTCTTCTGTCCAACCTAAAACATTATACCAGTTTGGACTAACTCTTTTAAAATATGTATCTTTTCCAACCATGGATACTAAATCAGCAGAAACTTTTAAGTACTGTTCTAGCTCTTTTTCAGTATACTTACGCATTTTATTTTCAACAAATACCTGATTTGAAAGCCTAACATTTTTAACAATCATGGCTATTTTATTACATATATGTTTCATAAATTCATCATAGTTATATTTAGGTGAATTATTATTATTATAACTTAAAACTATAATTCCAATAAATTCATTACTCAACTCTATTCTATAGTTACCTGCATAGTTCAAATCATCCATACATATTTTCTCCCAAATTGGTAAGTTTTTTATTTTTGACTTAGAGTACAGAATATTGAAATAATTTTTATTTTTATTCGAGTATAATTCATCTATTTTACATGGTATAAATTTTAAACTTTCAAGATATTTATTAGAATTTTTTAATTTTATGAATGGTATTAAACCTTCTTTATGATTGTCATACATAAGTATTGATAAACCATCTGCCTGGGTATGTTCTAGTATCCGTTGTCCAATATTACTTAGTATTTTCCTCAAATCAGTATTACTTCCCTTAATGTCATTGTAATCACTTTTAATTATTGTTTTATTAAAGTTCTTGTATAGGTCTTCTGATACATTTTTTGATAAATTAATTTTTTCGGATGTAGCCACTATGTATTTAAATTTTTCATTTTCATCATATACTGGACATTTGTAACTTTTATTCCACTGAATATTATCATCAACTACAAGTTTTTCGTGAAATACTTTAGGTCTTTTATTCTCAAATACTTCTCTATTATTCACTTCAAATCCTTCACAAATTTCATTTTGCCAATAATTACTATTATATTTTCCTATAATATCTTCTCTTGTCAAATTGAACATATTTGCAAATGATTTATTAGCATATAAATACTTCCCATCCTTGTTTATCACAAACGTAGAAATCTTAATATTCTCTAAAATATCTTCTAACATTTCCATTGTATAGGGTTTTGAGTTTACTTCATTACCTACTATAAAAATACTTTTCTCATTATTAAAATATTCTATTGTAATATTGGAATTAACTTTAACTATTTCATTAGATTTTGAACAAAAATCTAAAATTTTACTTTTATCTTCTATTTCTATAAGCTCATTTATAACATTATTTTCTTTGCTTTTTATTATTTTTAAAATATTCAAATTTAATACATCTTCTTTAATGTAATTCAATCGTTTTAAAAAACTTTCATTACAAAAAATTATCTCCCCGACATAGTTTAGTACAACAATATAGTCACTAATTTTATTGTATATTGATAACATTTCCAATCCCCTCTTACCCTATTAGTAATAATTTGTCTGTATTATTACTACATATTTTAACACATTTTTGTATTGTTTTATATAATTAGTTAAGTTACACCATATGTTGCCAATTTTTTTCAATAAATAAATCATTCTAAATTCAAAAACTATTTTTTCTTTTATATATAGTCAAATTGAATAGTAAAAGGGATAGAAAGCTATCATATAATAGCTTTCTATCCCTTTATTAGATTTTTTATATTAAGCTTATTTTCCAAAATGTCTTTCTAATAATCCTAAGAATGCTTTACCGTGTCTAGCTTCATCTTTACACATTTCATGAACTGTATCATGTATAGCATCTAATCCTAACTCTTTAGCTCTCTTAGCTATTTTTAATTTACCTTCAGTAGCTCCATATTCTGCTTCAACTCTAGCTTCTAAGTTTTTCTTAGTATCAGCAACAACTACTTCTCCTAATAATTCAGCAAATTTAGCAGCATGTTCTGCTTCTTCGAAAGCTATTCTCTTGTACGCTTCTGCAACTTCTGGATGTCCTTCTCTATCAGCTTGTCTTGACATAGCCAAGTACATTCCTACTTCTGTACATTCTCCAACGAAGTTAGCTCTTAACCCTTCAACTATTTCTTCGTCAATCCCTTGAGCTACACCTATTCTATGCTCGTCAGCCCAATTCATTTCACCTTTCATTTCTTCGAACTTTTCAGCTCCTACTTTACATACTGGACATACTTCTGGAGCAGTTTCTCCTTCATATATATAACCACATACTGTACAAACAAATTTTTTCATTTTTTATTTCCTCCATTTTTTATTTATATTCTCTTACTTTTAGTAGTCAGTTTTAAATGTTAATACTTACTTACAATTTTATATATACCCACCACTTTTTACATTAAACAGGGTTTTTGAATTTTATTTGCATAGTTACATCATAATACATCAGATAAGTTATTTATTTTTAGCAAAAAAGTCACTGGAGTTATGTCTCCAATGACTTTTTTATATAATTCATGCTTTCTTACATTAATTTTATTATCTTTAAATCTAGAATTTAACCTTAATATTTTCTCTTTCTTCAGGATTTTCCAATTCAAAAAAAGGTTCTTCCTTAAATTTAAACAAGCTTGCAATTATACAACTTGGCACACTTTGTACTGTTTTATTAAGATTTTTTACTGTTCCATTATAATATCTTCTTGATTTTTCAATTTCTGATTCTATATTTTGTAATTCTTTTTGTAAATTTATAAACTGATTGTCAGCTTTTAGATCTGGATAGTTTTCAGAAATCATTAATAATCTACTTAATGCATTAGATAATTCTCCTTCATATTTTGACTTATCTTCTGGAGAACTTGAAATGGCATTTCCTCTTGCCTGAACTACATTTTGCAAAGTTTCCTTTTCATGAGCTGCATATCCTTTTACTATTTCTACTAAATTAGGTATAAGGTCGTATCTTTTCTTTAAGAATACGTCTATAGTAGAAAATCCTTCTTTTACATTCATTCTAAGTGATACAAGCTTGTTGTACGTTGCAACACCCCATATTACAATAACACCTGCTATTACTAAAATAATAATCCCCGTCATTATTTCACCTCCATTTTATTATACTTTATATTTATTTAGTTCTACCAACTTGAGCCTCCTCCACCACCAGAGCCTCCTCCACTAAATCCGCCACCTCCGAATCCTCCTCCTGAGCTACCAGAAGAAGTGTCTATAATGTGACTTGCTGTGGATTCTACTTTATTTAAATCATTTACGAACATATTTAAGGCAATATAGTTATTTAATGGATAATAAGTATCATAGTAAGATGGTTGTTCCATAGAAATATCCTTAAACTTATTGGCCCATTTTTTAGTTACTCCAAGAACTTGTGCATAAGGAAGTGTATTATAAAAATACTCTGGATCTTCTTCTAACAAAGATTCTAATCTTTCTTTTTCTGCTACTTCCATAAAGTTTCTAAATCCTACTATTTCACCTAGTAATTCTTTGCCATAATCACTTCGTTTTGGAATACAGCTACTCAATATATTTCCAATTAATGATACTACTATACTGGCTATTATTATAAGTCCATCCAAGTCAGAAAATAAAAATGGTAATCTTATTATGATTAAGTAAATAAAACTAATAACCATTACACCAATAATTTTATTATTTTTCTTAATTAATCCATGTCTTTTCTTTAATAATTGATAAAAAATTAAGTAAAATACAAGATGTACAACTAATAATAAAATACTAAATAATATACATCCTAATACAGACCCATGATCTACCTCTCTAGCAGCCATCATACATGATATTATCGGTATTGCAGATATTATATTTAGTAAAAATCCCGCTTTTTTAGAAGCACTATCTCTAAGTTTTTTCTCATATTTAAATTCTTCAGTAACACCTTTTACTGCCTTACTTACTTCTTCCCCAAAATAAGTTTTTAATTTTTCACCAGTTACTTTTTTACCATCACCATATTTAAATAAACTATTGAATAAATTTTTTTCATAAGGTTTATGGTTACTATCTATTTCTTTTAATTTTTCAATGGTGAACTTATTTTTTTCCTTCATAATTATTTTTATATAACCTTCACTTGCCCAATAGAATAATAATGATGTAACTTGTGAGTTGCTAATACTTTCATTGAAACCATATGCAACTTCTGCACTATTCATAGATCTAGGCGGATAAAATTGAACCACTGGTGTTACAGGATTTTTATCTTTAAATCTAAAATATAAAAAAACAATTATAAGTAATATTACAGGTGTTGAAAATTTAACAATATTTGCAGATACAGGCAAAGGTCTTACAAATAAATTTTCATCTATATCAATACTTAGATTTACATCTTCGCCATCATATATAGTATTTTTATTTGTAAATATTACATTATTATCATCTTTTTCTAAATTAAATCTATCAGTACCATAATTGGCTCCTTTTTCATTAAAATCCACAGTTGCATTATTTATTAGAAAAGGAGAATTTACCTTTACTTTGAGATTTTCTAGTTTTCCATCTAAAGTTGTCTCTACTATCTTAAATACAATATCATCACTAAGCTTAGGCTCAATTGTATATGATACTTTAAAGTTATATTCATCTCTACTTTTATCTAAAGTTATAATTCCATGTTTTTCATTGTAAGATACACTTTTATCATTTACACTCATATTTAATAAATAAAAATTTTTACCCTTTATAATGTCGAACAGATCAATCATAATATTCTCTTCACCCGAATAGTTCTTATTTATTTTTATTTTAAAATCACGTTGTATTTCATACTTTTTGTCATCTGTAATATTGATATCTATGAATTGCTTTTCGATTATATATGGATATTGTTTTATAGGTGCATTTTTAAAGGCTCCCTCGTTTAACATAGCATTTACTGTTATAGCATTATGAGGTTTTATAGTATTTATTGAATTTATATAAATTTTATTGTTTTTCACCTCATATTGTACATTTTTTGAATCTTTACTGCCATATTCACCATCAGTAACATTTATTTTTTCTAAATTTGCTTTCTTTGGATAAGTAATTGTTGAAGTGAAATTTTCAATTTTCGTGTCCCATTGATCTCCCAAGACGTTTAAATAAATATAGTCACCTTCTGGCTTTTCCTCGTTATAGTTTTCCATGGTGTATGTTATTTTATAAGTTTTATCACCACTTATCGTTTCGTCTTCATCACCTATCTTTATCTTCATGTCAAATGAGTCTTCTATTTCATAAGGTGCACCTTCTACAGATACGTCTTTTATATTGTAATCTTCTAATCGCGTAGATGTGGGTATATTTCTAATAATTCCATGACGTTCTTCATTAAAATATACATCTATAGTCTCCGTTATCTTAAATTCCCTTTTGTCATTTATATCCACATTTACATACATATTTTTTATATAATAACCATTGTCTTGTGCATAAACCCTAAACGAAGATATGTTAATAGATATTACTATCAGAACCAAAAATAATACTATTTTTTTAAATCTTATCACCCATGCCCCCTCCTTTTTATCTCTTACTAAATATAGTAACATAGTTCAAATAAAGGGTATATCTTTTTTATAATATACTTTTCTCCCACCAATTTTTATTTTAAATTAGAGGTATAATAAAAAAATAGAGGAGTATGTTATACAAACAACAACGTCATATACTCCTCTATTTTTATTCAATAATTTATATTTATCATTCCAAAAAATGTTTTCACACCAAGTATTAATTATATATATCAGAAAATTCAATTTTACACTTTTCTATACTTAAATTATTCTTTTCAAAAGGAGAAATATTTTTTGCTTCATCATTAATTTTTAAATTCTTAGGCAGTGCAAAAGTAAAAGTAGAGCCTTCATTTTCTACACTTTCAACTTTAATATTTCCACCGTGAAGTTTTATTATTGATTGAACAAGATACAACCCTATACCACTACTCTCATATCGTTTTTTAAAGTCTACATTTGCTTGTCCAAATCTATCAAAAATAATTTCTAACTTATCTTTTGGTATTCCTCTTCCATTGTCTTTTATACTTACAAAAACAAATTCTTTATCGTTACATATATTTACAAGTATTCTGCTATTTTCTTTTAATGAATATTTGATAGCATTTGATAATAAGTTTAACACTACTCTTTCTATAGCATCTGGATCACAAGCCATTTCAATTTCTTCACATTCTGTATCAAATATTATTTCAACACCTTTATTTTTTGCATGTTCAACTACGGATAAACATATATCCTCTACTATATTAACTATATTATTTTTACTCAAATTAATATTATAATATCCAATATCCATTTTGCTAATATCAGTTAAATTATTTACCAATTTTAAAAGTCTATATGAGTTTTGTTTTATATTTTTTAAGTATCTGCACAAATCATCATTTTGTATTTTCCCATAATTTTCAGTACTCTTTTCCATAACTTGCATTGTTCCTAGGATAATATTTAAAGGTGTCTTAAACTCATGAGACATATTTGTAAAGAAATCACATTTCATAGCTTCTAACTTTATTCTTTCTTCAAGATTTTTTTGTCTTTCTTCCTCAACTATTTTTTCTGTAATATCTTTCCCTGTAACAAAATATCCACTTATTTTTTCAGAATACTCTATATTCCAATGAATCCATTTATAAGTGCCATTTTTACATAAATACCTTGTTTTAATTTCAGTTTTTCTATTTTCTTTATCATTTATTTTCGATAGATATTTATTTATATCACTTAACTCTTTTAAATCTTCAAAATACACATAATCGTATATCCCTTTATTTAGCAGCTCTTCTTTTGTCCAACCTAGTATTTTAGTCCAACTGGAGCTTAGATTTATTATTCGTTGATTTTCATCATATATGCAAACTAAATCCGTTGATTTTTCTAAATATTCATCAAGTTCATTTTCTATTATCGTTCTTTTTTGATTTTCTAAAATTACCTCTTTATTTAATAACCAACTTCTTAAAATTATTGAAATTAATTTACAAACACCATTCATATAATCATAAGGTATATTGTTATATACTGTTTCTTCCTTGTAAATAATTTGTAAACTTCCTATAAATTCATTGTCTACAGAAAGCTTATACGCACTAAAAATATGATTTTTATAAGATTTTTCTAGTTCACAGCGTTTATGTTTTTTCATATTTATAAGCTTTTCAACTCTATCTTTATGATATAATTCTGTGTTTTCCTGTTTTATAATCTCTAATTCTTTCATATTTATGTTAATTTTAGTAAATATTTTAGTATACTTTATATCATCTCCCAATTCTAAAAATGGAATTAAAGCACTTTCTTTTTTATTGAAAATATAGATAGATATGCCGTCTGATTTTGTATTTTCTAATATGTCTTTACATATATGTGTAATTGTTTCCTTTACACTTTCATCAGATTTTAATGTATTTACATCATTTAAATTTTTATATATATTCATTTCCTCCATAATACTCCTCCAGAACAAATAATCTTAAAATTTCCCTTTAATACTAATTATAGATTTAAAATACTTTAATATCTACGACCTTTTTAAATTTTTTCCTAAATTTTGTTAAATATAAAACAATCAATGCTTTTTATTTATCGATTATAATATTTATATACTATATATTAACTCTTTTAAAAAGCATATAAAAAAGTGATATCTCAAAATAATTTATATTTCAAAATATCACCTTTGTATTTTTGTTAAATTGTAAAATTATTAAACCTTACTAAACATTGCGTCAGCATATCTTAATGATTCTAAGTATATAGAGGAAATAGTTTCTTTGTCTAAATTATAATTTTCATTAAATTTTTCAACTATATCCCAATTACTTAATTCATATTCTTTTACACATTCTAAGGAGTCATATAATACTCCCTCTTTATTTATAAAGGCCGTTTTAATTATTTCGGATAGTCCTAAAGAATCTAAAATTGACAATATATCTTCTTCTAAAATATTATCTATTAAAGATAATAATCCAGTCATATATGCATCATGTCTCATATATTTATAATCTAATTTAGTTATGATTTTTTCCATAAATGTTGCCCTAAATAAAGATGATTTTGCAAATTCATCATTATCCTCGCCTGTCATATCTCGTAAAAACAAAAGCATTATCCATCTTTGGGTTTCTACAATTCCTAAACGTACTAAAGCTTGTTTTACTGAATTAATCTCAGTTCCTCTATAGTATATAGATGTATTCATCAAAGATAATAGTTTATAAGTTAGACCTACATCTAATTTTATTATTTCTTCTAAAGCATCAAATTCAGGATTTCCTTTTGATATTTCTTCCCATAAGCGTGAATATGATGATGATGCAATACAAAGGCTGTCTTTTGATATCATTATAGGTTTGCTAAAATAATATCCTTGAAATAAAGTGTATCCATCTCTCATTGCATTTATATAATCATCTTCTGTTTCAATTCTTTCCGCAACTAGCTTTTTGCTATTTCTATACTTCTTAGCTATTTCTCTTCTCTTGTCTGTATCAAGTAAACTATATTCAACTTTTATAATATCTATATAAGGTAATAGTGCATCATAAGTACCATCATCCACAAAATCATCAAGTGCTAATGTATATTTTTTATATTTGAGAAAAGCAACTCTATCTATTAGCTCTTCATCCATTTCAGTATTTTCTAAAATTTCAATTATAATGTTCTTTGAATTAAAAAGTAAAGGTATGTCAGACATTAAGGATTCTTTATTAAAGTTTATAAATCCATATTTTTGTTTAATCAAAGAATATAAATCAAATTCTGATAAAACATTATAAGTTAGTTCTCTTGTAGCTTCATCTTCATCGATATTAGCATATCTATTTTCATTACTATTTCTATGTAATAACTCATATCCAAATAACAGTTTATCACTATTAAAAATAGGTTGCCTTGCTATATAAATTTTCATAAAGACCCCCCAATCATTTAAATATTTTTCAACCAATATATATATTAATACATATATTTACAAAATACCATTAATTTAGACATATTAATTATTTTATATCGTAATTTGGGTAAATTTTTCAGAATATAAGGGGTTATTAGAGAAATTTAAATCTTTTTACATATCTATACTCAGGTGAAATAATGTGTTTTTGTATTTATTTTATGGACTAATTACTTGTATTTTTATCTTCACTTCCCATTATAAAAACACCAAGCCCCATTACTAATGCTCCCCCAGCCATATTTCCAAGGGTTACTGCTACTAAATTGTAAACAGCTCCTGCTAATGTTGCACCTTGAATAACTGGTGATATTAAAACTACAGAAAATATTGTCATATTTGCAACACTATGCTCAAATCCACTAGTTATAAAAGCGAATAAACACAAAAATATCATAAGTATTTTTGCTGTATCGTCATTAGTTCTAAATGAACATAAAACCGCTACGCAAACTAATATATTGCAAAGAACACCTCTAAAAAATAACGATATAAATGGTGCTGATGCTTTTGCTATAGAAGTTGTCGCAAAAAATTCCGTTACTGGCCCCTCATTCACAAGACCTGTTCCAACGAAAAATCCTGCAACTAGTATAGACCCAAGTAAATTCCCTAAAAAACTAAATATCCATACTTTACTCATATCTAAAGTTGAAACACCTTTATTTAATCTTCCCACGGTCATAACCATGTTATTTCCTGTAAATAATTCTGTCCCTGTCATTATTACTAAGCATAACGCTACTGCAAAAGATAATCCCATCATTATTTTCGTTGCAGGAGAGTTTGCTGCACCTAATAATCCACCAACTGTAAATATTAATATGATTCCTAATCCCACATATAATCCTGCAAAAGCTGACGATACTAAGTATTTTAATTTGTTATTGTCTAATAAATTGATTTTATTTTTTGCTGCGCCACTTATTTTTAATACTGTTTCATTATGCATAATAAACCCTCCTGAATTTTTAATATTTTATACCACTCCAATAAATATTTTCATTTACTTTAACTATGTCTGAAAACTCTACGCCTTCTAAAGCCCACTTTTTATATTCCATAAATCCAGTTCTATCAATTATATATCCTATATGCTCTTTTCCCCCTGGAGCATCTTTATCTATATATTCTTTAACATATTTATAAGTATTAAGGACTATTTTTATTATTGATTCTTCATCAGCCCAAACTAGAAAATCTTCAGCAAGTCTTGGATTTTTTTTACCTGTTCTACCCATGATAGATAGCCTATAATATTTATTTTCATCTCTAGTCCATGCACTTGTTGGACAGTTTAGTGTACATTCTCCACATCCTATACATTTGTCGTGATTTCTTATTATCTTGTAGTTTTCCATTTTAAGAGCACCAGTGGAAAGTTTTTCACATTTTTTTACACAAGCACCACAAGATACGCATCTATCTTTATCATATAAAGGAAGTGTCATTCCTATTATTCCAAAGTCGTGAGTTCTTGCTTTTATACAATCATTTGGGCATCCTGTAAAAGCAATTTTAAAGTGTAAATCATTTGGAAATACTGCTTTTTCCATTTTTTTTGCAAATTCAGTAGTGTTATATTGTGCCTTTGGACAGACTTTATTTCCTATACAAGCGCATATGTTTCTAGTCCCTGCTGCTGGATATCCTGAGTCTTTTGTCTCTTGATTAATTTCCATTTTTTCTATAACAGGTTGAATTATTTTGTTTACTTCTTCCATATTTTCCATTTTTATACCAAGGATTTCAAAACCTTGTCTAGTTGTAATATGGATTTGTCCATTACCGTATTCATTAGCTATTTTTGAAACTATCATTAAACTTTCTGGATCTACGCATCCTCCAGGAATTCTAACTCTTAGAGAAGTTTCATATTTATTCTTAGTAATCCTATAAGCATTTTTCATTACTTTTTTAGTATTTACATCTCTTAACATTATCTTTCCCCCTAATCTATAAGACTTTTTGCATAAGAATAATCAAATACTGGACCATCTATACAAATATAAGTGTCATCCATTTTACAATGTCCACATTTGCCTACTCCACAGCACATTTTTCTTTCATAAGAAACCCATATATTTTTTTCATCTAAATCTCTTTTTAAAAATTCTCCAACAGTAAACTTCATCATCATTGGTGGTCCAACAACTATTGCAGACATATTAGTTACATCGTCTATATTTAGTTGGGGAATATATTTTGTAACAAGACCCACATTTCCCTCATATCTTTCCTCTGCTTTATCAACTGTTACAAGGACATCTAATTTCTCACTCCATTTTTTTATGTCGTCTTTGAACAATAAATCTTTTGGAGATTTGAAACCTACTATTAACTTAAAGCTTTTGCATTTTTGGGGATTATGGTAGAAGTGTTCAACTATTCCTCTTACAGGTGCCAAACCACTTCCTCCTGCAACAACTACAACTTCCCTATCCTCGTAAAAACTTACATCGAAGCCATTTCCATAAGGTCCTCTTATAAAAAATTTATCTCCTACTCTGTAGTTAAATAACTCACTAGTTACTTTCCCCACATTTCTTATGGTGAAATCTATATAATTTTCTCCATATCCACTTACTGAAATTGGGGACTCTCCGTATTTTGGTATTGATATTTCATAAAATTTTCCTGGAAGCACATTTTTAGTATAAGTCTCTACTCTAAAAGTCCATTCAATTTCTGTATGTTTTACTATACTTATTATTGGTGCTGCCACTGGTATATAAGCATTCATTTATTTTTCCTCCTCATTAACTACTTTTTTAACTTTATCTATACACTGAGAAAATGATATATATTGCGGACATGCATCGTCACACCTTCCACATCCTACACACATGTCATATCCAAATCTTTTATTAAAGTCATAAATTTTGTGCATTACTTTAAATCTCATTCTCTCACCTTGTTTTTTTCTAAATGAGTGACCACCTGCCATATCAGTATATCCATCTACTTGACATGATGCCCAGACTCTTCTTCTTTCTCCTACCTTCTCATTTTCTTTGTAGAAAACATCCTGCATTGTAAAGCAACTACATGTTGGACAGACAAAATTGCATCTTCCGCAAGCTATACATCTTGCATCATATTCATTCCACATTTCATGTTTTGATAATTGGGCAGAATTTATATTTCTTGGAACTTCTACTGATATATTATTTGATTTTACATAATCAACTTCAAAGTCACATTCTTGACCTTTAAATATATCTAAATCTTCATCTTTTATGTCTAAATAAACTTCATCTTCTCTTAAATTTAATCCCATTGAATAGTTGTCAGATTTGTTTGACTTCATACTTACACAAAAACAATTTCTATAGCTTTCTTTGCATCCTATTAGAACGAATTTAACTTTTTTTCTTAATCTTTCGTAGAAGAAATCCTTTTCCATGCCATTATTCAAATAAATTTCATCTAATCTTTTTATTCCATTTAAATCACAAGCTCTAAGAAAAACTAATAACTTTTTCTCACCTAAATCACTTGTTTTAAATTCTTTTTCAGTAAAATAAAAAAGTATCTGATTTACTGGCAATATTATTTCTTTTGCAGAAAAATTAGACTTTTTATTAAATTCTATGTCCTCTATTCTTTCAATTTCTTCGTATTTCGTTAAATCCGTATCAGAAAAAGTGCCTTTGAAGGGTTTTGTCACAGGTGCTAATATTTTGTATTCTAACTTTAATCTTTTCAAACCTTGATTAAATCTTTGTTTATCTAATTTAATTTTCATATATTCTCCTCCCTTTAATTTGTTAAAAAAATAATAACATGGTATACTACCCTAAGTCTGTGATATTAATCACAAAATTGTGAATAAATTATGAATTTTAATTAAGAAACTAAAAAAGCGCCTACCAAAAGGTAGGCACTTAGTACTATGTATTTTTAAAATAGGATGATAGTTCATCTCTTTTAATATACATTTTTTTATTTTCTATTTTAACTAAATTTTCATCTTGTAAAACTTTCATAGATCTAGATAAAGTTTCTCTTTTACATCCAAGCATATCAGCAATATATGTTATGGTTAAGTTAGCATTAATTAAAGTCCATTCATCTTTTTCTACACCAAATTCTCTACCCATTCTATAAAGCTTGGCAGCAAGCTTTTTGTCCATTCTTATGGATATGGAGTTTTTAAGTTGTCGATAAAGTCTTCTGTTAATATTTTGTAAGTGATTTAATACGTTTTTAGTTAAGATAAAATCACTTTCCATGATCTTCATAAAATCCTTAGAACTACATTCTAACAAAGTGCTTTTTTCAAAAGCTTCACATGATACTGCACTACTTTTTTTCTCATCTATAAAAATATCATTTATCATTTGTCCTTTTGGAAGTATAAAGATAATTTTTCTTTCACCACTTTCATTTATTTTAAATAAAGAAATTTTACCTTCTTTAATAAAATAAATTTTATCCACCATATCTCTTTCATAAAAGAGAATTTCTTTCTTTGATAATTTTTTAGTTTTAAGTATTTTTTCTAGATTAACTTTGCTTTCTTCCTTTATATTTTTAAATACCTCTATATTATTCATATGAGTACCTGCTATTCAAATCTATTTCTATGTATTTTATTTTTATCAAATTTATCTATAAATTTATTTTCTTCGTTACTATAACCTATTGCTACAAGAGAGTATGGAATTAAATTTTCAGGTAAATTCAAAGTTTCTCTAACTTTATCCATAACCTTACGCTTAGGGTGAACTCCAACCCAACAAGAAGCCAACCCTTGATTCGTACATTCTAGTAAAATATTTTGTGTACATGCTCCTAAATCATGTATCCACTTTCCTGGTTTTAGAAATCTTTCTTTGTTTCCTGTAACTGCTATACATAGTTTTGCATCTTTAATTTGCTTCGATTTATGATGAGTTCTTGACAAGTTAGATAAAATTGCTTTATCATCTATAACAACAAATTCCCAAGGTGAAGAATTCTTTGAAGATGGTGCTTGCATAGCTGATTTTAAAATTTCAATTATTATTTCTTCTTCCACCTCTTTGTCTATATATGTTCTTATTGAACGTCTATTTTTTATAACTTCTAACATTTTATCTTCCCCCTTAATAGCTTAAATCTTAATACCAAATTCAAAAATATATTATAATACTTTTCATATATGTCATAACTAAATCAAATGTCTGGGACAGTTAATATAATAACACTCATAATAAATATAATAATCGGGTTTATATTTTACCTCTTTATTATTATTTATAATGCTATCATAACATTTCTTAATTTCTTCAAGTCTATTTTTTTCAGAGATAATATATTCTTCGTAATCCTCATAACTTTCCCAATCATCAAAATTTGGTTCTTCATTTATTCCCTTTTCAATATTTTGTGTAATTTCTACTAATTTTTTCTTAGCCTTGTTTATTTGATTCATCTGTTTTAGTGAATAAAAATATATATTCAACCATACAGGTTCTTCAAACATTTCAATTTTGTCATATAGATCAACGCAGCGTTTATAATCACCCAAAATAAACATAAAGTCAGCCATATCGTCATCACAAATATCAAATTCCTCATAATCTATATTTAATAATATATGAGCTATTTTTCTTGCTTCCTCTATTTTTCTCATAAGTGCTAGCTCTCTACCCAAGGTAAATATAATCTTCCCGTCGATTAACATATCTTCAAAAGGATATGTATATATGGACTTTAATAATGAAATACCTTCTCTTTGATTATCATTTATTAAGTGACTAACTGCTTCACAATATTTATATTCTTTTCTTGGAGTTATCTCAAATGCCCTATGAAATAACTTACATGCTTTTTCATAATTTTTTCTTTCAAAATTTATTCTTCCAAATGCATAATATGTTTTTTCATAATTTGAATTACGACTTACAGCTTGAGAAAGTAAATCATATCCTCTATTTTCAATTTCTTCATCACATCCCTCTTCTATTAAAAAGTAGGCCATGCAAGTAGACCATAATGAAAAACTATTATCAGAGAAACTTTCTTTATTTTTAATATAACATTCTTCTAATATTTCAATTGATTTATTTGTACTTTCTCTATATTCACATATTAACATGGCAAGTAAACAATAGGCTTCTATATTTGATGAATTTTCACTTATTTCTTCTTTAAGTATATCTCTGTATTTTTCATAATAAATAGCACTCTCATCAAAGTCTAAATTCCTAACGCTATAAAGCTCTTCTATTATTTTTCTCAATTCCATTAATGACTCTCCTTAATAAAGTAATTGTCTATATCTTTTTTATAAGTATAAATTATTTTCTTAACATAAACTATACAAATTTTAAAACAAGAAAAATTTGTCCATTTGTTTATTTACTATTTTCTTGGGTATATATATTACATGATTAAAAACTGGAGATGATATTATGGAATTATTTACACCTAGATGTAAAAAAAGAAGTTTACTATTTATAGCAGGATTAGTTTGGATATTTGCTGGTGGTATGGTATCAAAGCTTGGATTTAATGTGCTATTTACTTCATCAATTCATCCATTTATTTCAATAATGGTTGCTGTTGTTACATTTTTAATATTTTTCAACTTTATTTTTATAAAGTTAGTTAAAAAACATAAAAATAGAATTTCTGAAAAAGAACATGATAAACTATGTTTATTTTCTTTCTTTGATGTTAAAAGTTATGTAATAATGATATTTATGATGGGTCTTGGAATTACTATTAGATCTATTAATTCAATAAATCCACTTTGTTGGGCTGCTATATATATAGGAATAGGCCTTGCTTTACTTAGTGCAGGTGTTGCCTTTATGGTGGAATGGAAAAACTGGAATTAATTTGCTTACTTTATTAAAATCAATATAAAATAGGGGCGTTACATTTTTGTAACGCCCCTGATTTTTTAACTAATACTTATTTTTCTTTTAAGGGCAAATGCATTGTCATACAAATATTCCTTTTTATATTTATACATAAAGATTAAAGATACTACCATCGTAGCGACTTCTGCAAAAGGGACTACTAGCCAAACTCCATCTACTCCCATAATTCTAGGCAATACAAATATTCCCATTAAGAAGAAAACAAAAGTTCTCAGTAAAGAAAGAATAGCTGATATCTTTCCATTTGAAAAAGCTGTAAACATTCCCGAACCAAATATATTTATTCCTGCCACTAAAAACGCAATTGAAAATATCATAAATCCATTATGACTAATCTCAAATAATGTGCTTCCTTTTGTAGCAAATAATGATATTAATATTTCTGACATGGCTCTAGACATTATAAATGTTATTACACCAAATGCTGAAATTATTATAATACTATATTTAAATAAATTTTCTACCTGATTTTCATCTTGTCTTCCATAATTATAACTAATTCTAGGTGACACACCTGAAGTAAATCCTAAATAAGCTGCATTTAACAAAAATTGTATATAAAGCATAATTGTAATAGCAGCTACCCCCTCTTCACCTAAAAATTTAATCATCACAATATTAAATAAAAAAGTTGTAAGTGCTGAAGATATTTGTGTAACCATTTCTGACATACCATTAGAACAACTTCTTGAAATAACTTTAAAGTTAAATTTAGGCTTTACAAAGTGCAATAAGTTTTTTTTGTTGAAAAAGTAAATTATACCTACTATGCTCGGTAAAACATATCCTATACAAGTAGCTAAAGCTGCACCTCTAACTCCCATATTTAACTGAACTATAAATACATAATCTAAAACTATGTTTAAAAGTCCACCGCAGACAGAACTTAAAAGCCCTAGATTAGGTACTCCAGCCGTTACTAAAAAATAATCAAAATATAACTTTAATATTATAAATGGCGTGAAAATTATCATAAAGAATAAATATTCTTTACAGTAAAAAAACAAAGACTTAGTTGATCCTAGTGCATATATTATGTCATTTATAAAAATAATACATATAATTTCAACAACAATTCCTACTATAATAGCGCTTATAGTAATAAGGGTGAAGTACTCTCTTGCCTCTTCATTTTTATTTTCTCCCATAGTTTTAGCAACAATTGCACTACCTCCTGTTGCAAACATAACTCCTATTCCTATTAATATATTAATTACAGGATAAACAATGTTTGTAGAAGAAAGTGCATTTGCACCTACAAATTTAGATATAAACATACCATCAACTATGGTATATAATGAAAAAAATATCATCATTATTACAGTTGGTAAAGTATATTTTATTAAAGAAGTCAGTGTGACTTTCTTTTCCAATGAATTTTCCATAAAGACCTCCTTGCAATATAAACTCACTTATTTTATAATAAACTATCCTGTTAATGGATAGTCAATAAGGAGGTTATTAAAAATTGAACAATAATATAAAATATTTTTCCACAGGTGAATTTGCAAAACTGTGTAATGTTCACAAAAAAACACTTTTTTACTATGATGAAATAAATTTATTTAAACCAGAGAAAGTTATGCCTACTGGATATAGGTATTATTCTGAGTATCAATTAGAAACTTTTAACATTATTTATACTTTGAAAGATATAGGTATGCCACTTAAGGAAATAAAAGAATATATGGATAATAGGACTCCTGAAAATATGTTAGAACTTTTTGAATATGAGACAAAAGAAATAGAGAAAGAAATAAATAAACTTAAAAGAAAACAAGAAGTCATGTCTAATAAAATTAAACTTATTAAAGAAGCCAATAATATAAAATGTGATATTTTACTGGAGGAGCAAGAAGAAGAATATATTGTTTTAAGTGATTTAATAGACAAAAATAAATTAAATAGTCTAATTAATAAAAATGAAGATGCTTATGATATTGATGCTTATATTAATCTTTTAAATCTTGCTTATAACAATGATTTGAATTTTGGGTATGCTGGCGGTTCTATAAAAACAAAGGAAGATTTACTTCAAGATAATAGTTACAGTTATTATTACATAAGAGTAAACAAAAACTGTAATTATAAAAATATTATAATCAAGCCTAAGGGAACTTACTTAGTAGGATATTTAAAGGGGTATTATTCAAAAGCTCCTATTATTTATAAAAAACTTTTACAGTTTATACATAAAAATGATATAGAAATAATTGGATTAGCTTATGAAGATGTTTTAATTGATCAAGTTTGTGTAAAAAATCCTGATGATTTTGTTCTTAAGATATCTATTCAGGTAAAGAAAAAAGTATAAAAACATTTGTCAAATTACCATTAGTATAATTGTATATTAATCAACTAATAACTTAATATCAATAATTACTTTAATTTTTATAATATTGTTATTTGTGCGAATATTAGCAAGTATTGAGTAAATACTAAATTTGACAATACTATATTCTTGGAGGAAAATATGAAAAAATTTTTAACATTAACCCTTTGTTTTATTCTACTTTTTACAAATATATCCTACGGTCAACCTAATAACGTTAAAACTGCAATACAAGATTTAGATACGGTTAATAATAGAGTAAATCTTATGATAAAAGTAATTACTGGAGATGAACCTCTAAATATTAATGAATTAACAAAAGATATAAAATTTTGTGAATCTATTTTAGCATCAAACTCTAAACAAATATCAAATGCCTATTCAACAGAAACTAATATACAACTCAGAAGAACATATTCTACAATATTATATGTCACAGCACTATACGAATTAAGCTTAAGTAGTATGCTGGTGTATATAAATGATGACAGTAAAACTAGTTATTTTATAGATACATGTGCTGTTTTTAAGCAAGGTAATATGTCATTACATGAACTTAAGTCAGAAAACAGTTAATATATTCAAATATTATCTGTATTAACACAGCCTTATATACCAGGAGGAAATTATGAAGAAAATCATATCACTAGCACTTTGTTTTATGTTGCTATTTACACATATATCTTACGCTCAAACTAATAATATTTCCGATGCCATAAAGGATTTAAAAATAGTAGGTAATAAAATTAATATTATGATTGATGAAATATCTGGAGATGAACCTTTAGATATATCTAAGTTTGAAGAAAATGTAAAATATTGTGAATCTATATTAGCATCACGTTCAAAGGAAATATCAAAAGACTATTCAAATGAGTCTAATATTGAACTTAAAGCTGCTTATTCATCTTTATTATATGTATCATCTTTATATGCATTAAGTTTAAACAGTATAATAGTATATCTAAATAATAATAGTAAATCTCATTATTTTATTGATATATGCACAACTTATAAAGAAGGAACTCTTGTATTAGATGCAATTAAATCAAACTTTTAGAACTGGTGACTATAAAATCACCAGTTTTATTTTTTTAGCCTTTATTAAAGCTTATATATCTTATATTTTCATTATTTTTTATAATTAAAATTTTTACTGTGATATAATTTATTATATATAAAAATTGGGAGGCAATAATAATGGGATTAAATAGTACACCTTCTGCTGAACGTGTTCACATAGGCATATTTGGAAAGCGTAATGCAGGAAAATCCAGCGTAATAAATGCAATAACAAATCAAAGTCTAGCTATAGTATCTGATATTAAAGGTACTACTACAGATCCAGTATCAAAAGCTATGGAGTTACTACCTTTAGGACCTGTAATAATTATAGATACTCCTGGTCTTGATGATGTTGGAAAATTAGGTAAAATGCGTGTGCAAAAAAGTTATCAAGTATTAAATAAAACTGATATAGGTATTCTAGTGGTCGATGGAACTTTAGGTACTACAACAGAAGATGAAGCCTTAATTGCTAGATTTAAAGAAAAAAACATTCCTTATATCATAGTTATGAATAAATTGGATCTAGTAAAAGAGGATTTTTTACATATAAACGAAAGTACCTATAATTTATCTAATACTATTTGGGTAAGTTCTACTACTAATGAAAACATACATGAATTAAAAGAAATGATAGCTAAACAAGTTACTACAGATGAACCAAAATTTAAAATTGTTGCTGATTTACTTGATCCTTCTGACTTCGTGGTATTAGTTGTACCTATTGATAAAGCAGCTCCTAAGGGAAGACTTATTTTACCTCAACAGCAAACTATTAGAGATATATTAGAAGCCAATGCTATTGCCATTGTAGTTAAAGAATGTGAACTTAAAGAGACTCTACAAAATTTAGGTAAAAAGCCAAAATTAGTTATAACAGATAGCCAAGTATTTGCAAAAGTTTCTGTTGAGACTCCAAATGATATTTTATTAACTTCATTTTCTATTTTATTTGCCAGATACAAAGGTGATTTAGAAGAAACAATAAAAGGCGTTAGAGCTTTAGAATCTTTAAAAGATAATGACACTATTTTAATTTCTGAGGGATGTACTCATCACCGTCAATGTAATGATATAGGTAAAGTAAAAATTCCTAAATGGGTAATACAATACACTAATAAGCATCTTAACTTTGAATTTACTAGTGGAACAGAGTTTCCTTATGATTTATCTAAATATAAAATGATTATACATTGTGGTGGATGTACTTTAAATGAAAGAGAAATGAAATATAGAGTAAAATGTGCCAAAGATCAAAATATACCAATAACTAATTACGGAATATTAATATCCTATATACAAGGTATATTAAAAAGAACAGTGGAACCGTTCCCTTATATTTCTTACCTGTTAGAAGAAATATAAGGAGTAATACATCATGACTAAAATTAGTTATTTATAGAAATAATAATCTAATTTCACAAATAATATATTTTAGCATATTATAAAGGAGCACTTCAGTTTTATACTGAAATACTCCTTTATTTATATTACAAAATCATTAATTTAATTGTTTGTTAATAATTTTTTTACTAAGTTCCATAATTAAACTTGCAAATACAGCAAGCCCAAATGAAATTCCTAGACTATTTAATTCAAATGATATTGGCATTGAGAAAATCTCTCTCATAAAAGGTAATAATGTTAATGAAAACATTACTAAACAAACGCCAACTGCACCTAAAGCATATTTATTACTGCTAAGTCCTAAACTAAATATTGTTTCAGTATTTGATCTTGCAGCGAATGTTTGAACTATTCTAGATAATGTAAGTGTTGCAAAAGCCATTGCTGTTCCAAGTTCTGGTGAAGTTTGCATTCCTATATATTGTGCTAATATTGTCACCATACCTATTACACTACCTCTAAATGCTACTGACTTTAAAGTTCCTCCAGCTAATATACTTTCGTCTGGATGTCTTGGAGGATTTTTCATTATCCCTTTTTCTGGTGGTTCAAATCCTAATGCTATAGCTGGCAAAGAATCCGTTACTAAGTTAATAAATAATAGTTGTATTGTAGTAAATGGATTTGACCAATCTGCAATAACTGCAAATAATATGGCAATTATACCACCTAAGTTTCCTGAGAATAAATAAGTTATTGATTTTTTAATATTATTGTAAACTGTTCTACCTACCTCGATGGCATTTACTATTGTAGCAAAATTGTCATCTAAAAGTACCATGGCAGACGCATCTTTTGCGACTTCTGTTCCACTTCCCATGCCTATACCTATGTCTGCTTGCTTAAGTGCTGGGGCATCGTTAACACCATCTCCCGTCATGGCAGTTATTTTATTTTTTTTCTGCCAAGCTTTAACGATCCTTATTTTATTTTCAGGAGAAACTCTAGCGTAAACTGAAATATGTTCTAGTTTTTCATCTAGTTCTTCATCAGTTAAATCATCTAACTCCTTACCTGTAAGAGCTAGATCATCTTCTTCCATTATTCCTATGTCTCTACCTATGGCTGCTGCAGTAGTTTTATGATCCCCAGTTATCATTACTGTTTTTATGCCTGACTCTTTAGCTTCTTTTACTGCTTCATAAACTTCTTTTCTAGGTGGGTCAATCATTGCCATTAAACCTATCAAAGTAAGTTCATCTTCATCTTCTAAAGTTGGTACAAAGTTTTCATCTTTAATTTCTTTTGTAGCAAATGCTAAAACTCTTAATGCTTTATTTGAAAAATCTTCGTTTGCTTTTTTGAATTCATTTATAATTTCATCATTAATTGCTACTACATCTCCACCATCTAATGCATATTTGCATCTGCTAAAAATCACATCTGGAGCACCTTTTGTAAACATGTATATCTTACTATCTACTTTGTTTATAGTAGACATTAATTTTCTATCACTATCAAAAGGTAGCTCATTTAATCTATTGCATTTTTCTCTTAATATTTTATAGTTTATGTTGTTTTTCTCTGCATGATTTATAAGAGCAACCTCTGTTGGGTCTCCTATTTCCACACCATCTTCTGTTATATCTGAGTCATTACATAAAGTTGATGCTAGAGTTAATGCTATTTCACTCTCATTAGCTTCACTAGTTGATGCTATATCATCATTTCTAGATAATGCTATTTCTTCATTTATATTAGTAGCTAAAACTTTTTCTTTATCACCATACATATAAAAATCAACGACAGTCATTTTGTTTTGTGTAAGTGTTCCAGTTTTATCCGTACATATTACACTTGTTGAACCTAAAGTTTCAACAGCTGGTAACTTTCTTATAACTGCTTGTTTTTTAGCCATTGTATTTGTTCCTTTTGCTAATACAATCGTTACTATTGAAGACAATGCTTCTGGTATGGCTGCAACTGCTATAGCAATAGCAAACATGAATGAATCTGCTATATTTGCTCCTCTAATAACTTGAACTAAGAAAATTAACCCTGCTAATATAACTATACCCACACCAAGCTTTTTACCAAATTCATCAAGTTTCTTTTGTAGCGGTGTTTCTTTGTTTTCTGCGTTATCTAATAAGTCTGCTATCTTTCCTATTTCACTTTTCATTCCACAGGCTGTAACTACATAAGTAGCTCGGCCATACACTACCATGGAACCACTAAATACCATGTTCTTCTGATCACCTAAAGCACACTCTTCATCTATTTTGTCTTCATGTTTTAGTACTGGCTCACTTTCTCCCGTTAACATTCCTTCTACTACTTTAAAAGTCTGAGCTTCTATTATTCTTCCATCTGCTGGTACATAATCTCCAGCTTCCAAAACAACAATATCTCCTTCAACTAAATCTTTCGACGGAACTGTAATTTTAATCCCATCTCTAATTACTTTTGCATTTGGTACAGATAATTGTTTTAAACTGTCTAAAGATCCTTCCGCTTTTTTAGTTTGAACTACCCCTAAAATAGAATTTAAGATAAGTACGGCAAATATAATTACAGACTCTACTACTTCTCCTAAAAATACCTGAACGAAGGCTGCTATTAAAAGTATCACTACTAGTGGATCTTTAAAACTATCCAAAAATAACTTCCAAGTTGGTACCTTTGCTTTTTCTCTTAATTCATTTGGTCCGTTTTGTTTCAGCCTTTTCATAACTTCCATTTGAGACAATCCATCTAGACTACTCTTAAAATGTCCAATTGTTTTTTCGCTTGTTTCCTTATAAAACATACCATTTCCTCCCATTATTATAAAATTCATTTTTGAATTAATATAAATACTACTAAATTTTGTTAAAGTGATAATTTGCAATAAAAAAAGACCAACAAAGTAGATAGAACTACTCTGAAGGTCTTGCTAACAAGTTTAAACTCGCTAATCAACCGGGATTTTAATCCGTTTTGACGACTGATTATCACAATAATGTGAAAGCTACTCCCCTTCATGGGAATTTCTTATTTGTTAATTATTATAAACATAAATTAATTCTTATGCAAGTTTTTATTTGTTAATTATTTTTTACTTTACTTATTGCATTATCTACTTAATTTTATACTTCTTGTTTTAAGCAAGATTTTAAATCATCATCTGGTGTACTTATTGTTCTCAAATCAAAAGTATCAACCAAATATTGAAGTACATTAGGGCTTAAAAATGCTGGAAGAGTTGGTCCTAAGTATATCCCCTTTATTCCCAGGGACAACAATGCAAGTAAATCTGCTACTGCTTTTTGCTCATACCAAGATATAATTAGCGATAATGGTAATCCGTTTACATCAGTTTCAAAAGCATCTGCTAGAGCTGTTGCTATCCTAACTGCTGAATACGCATCATTACACTGCCCCACATCTAGAAGTCTTGGTAGTCCTGCAACCTCACCAAATTCTAATTTATTAAATCTGTATTTTCCACAAGCTAAAGTTAATATTACACAGTCATGAGGAACTTTTTGTGCAAATTCAGTATAATAATTTCTGCCTGGTCTTGCACCATCGCATCCACCTATTAAGAAAAAATGTCTTATCTTTCCATCCTTCACTGCATTAACAATTGTTTCTGCATGAGATAGTGTAGCATGGTGTCCAAATCCAACTAAAATTTCATGTGGCTCTTGGTCTTCTTCATACCCACCAAGTTCCAATGCTTTTTCTATAATTGGACTAAAATCTTTTTTCCCGTCATTTCCTACTCCTATATACTGAACTCCATCCCATCCAACAACACTTGTTGTAAATATTCTATCTTTGTAAGACTCTCTTGGTTTCATTAAACAATTCGTAGTCATAAGTACACAACCTGGAAGATTATCGAATTCTTTTTGTTGATCCTGCCAAGCTCCACCAAAGTTTCCAACAAGATGATCATATTTTTTAAGTTCTGGATATCCGTGACATGGAATCATTTCACCATGAGTGTATATGTTAATACCTTTACCTTCAGTTTGTTCTAACAACATTTGTAAATCCCATAAATCATGTCCTGATACTACTATAAATGGACCTTTTTTTACATTAACATTCACTTTATTAGGTTCTGGATTTTTATAAGTCTTTGTATTTGCTTCATCAAGCTTTTTCATAACAGCCACACTCATTTCACCAGTTCTCATAGTCCATCTTATTAAATCCTCTACACTTAGACTATCGTCAGTTGTAGCTTCTAGTGCTCTTACATAAAAATTATCAACTTGATCATCAAAGTATCCTAGCTCTCTTGCCTGATGCCCATAAGCCGATATTCCTTTTAATCCATATACTATAGTTTGTCTTAAAGAACGAATATCAGGATCCAATTCACCATCATACATTATCCCTGCTTTTTTTGAGTCCTTAAGCATTTCTGCTTTAGTTTCACTTAAGTTATATGTAGCGTGCTCTGTATTATTTTTAATTTTGCCTACTTTTTTTCTTAATGCTTCTTTTATTTTTTGAGATTCTTTTAACATTTTTACATGAACTTCAGCATCAAAGTTTACATTTGTTAAAGTTGTAAATAAAGAATTTTCAATAAAGCTTACTATATCCTTATCTACATTTTCTCCTTTTTCAACTATTTCTTTTGCATAACAACTTATACCTTTTATTTGGTAAATAAGTAAATCCTGAAGATTTGCAACTTCTGGTGTTTTACCACATACCCCTAGCTTTGTACATCCTTTGCCTCCTGCTGTTTGTTCACATTGATAACAAAACATAGGATACTCCATTGACATATTATTTTCCATTCTCTTACCTCCAAAAGTTTTATTCATACTATAGTCTTTACTAAATTTGTAAATATATAGTTACTAATTTGATAATTTGAAGGTTTTCATAATCAAGAAATTAGTTTTTGAATCCAAATAAATCTACAATTTCAAAACATGGCATTAATTTTTAGATCGAATTAACATTACACTATGAATATTGCATAACTATTTTATTTGAAAATTTATTAAACATATTATAATTTTTATTACTTAATTATCCTTTAAATTTCATTTTGAAGTCAAGTTTTTCTCTAGGTCTATTAGTAACATTTTGTTACAAAAACACATGTTAATTTACAATACATTATGACGTATATACTATTATAACAAAGAAAGGAGTCATCAATGATAAAAAAAATAGGATTATATACTCCCTTTGCAATTCTTGTAATAATGGGGTTCTTAACACAGGAGAAATTTTATAAGCTAGCAGGTATGAATATGATGGAGGCGGGGTATTTAGGCGTAAACAATACATTAATTATATTTCCCATAGTATTTTTAATATATGGTATATATTGTGCCCTTTGTGGAAAAGATGCTCTATTTTCTGTTATAGCAACTTTTATCCTTTATATGTTTATAATAGTTGAATATTATGTTAAATACATACAATTTTCACTTTGTCTGATTAGTATTAATATTTTTTTAATATCTTATTTTATAATGAGAATTCACTTAAATCAGAAGAAAATTAAATAAGGTATAAAAAATCCAGTAGGTTTAACTTACTGGATTTTCAAGTATGTATATGTATTTATTAAAAATATGCATCAATAATACATTTCAGTTTTGTAATATTTATGGCAATTAATGGAATATAAGGCTATAATATAAATTGTTTTAAAATAGTAAATTAAAAAATAATCTGAGGTGATATTATGAAAAATAATATGTTTAAAAAAGTTATGATTACAGGATTAGTATCTACTGTTTGCATGTCAGGAATATTTACGGGAAATTTCTCTACAAAAAATAGTAATTACATAACTACTGCTTATGCAGCCACAATTAAGGAAACTGTTTATTCAGCAAAAGGTGCTGCTAAATCAAATCTTAATGTAAGAAAAGGTCCTAACACTACTTATGCTAAAGTTGGTTCTTTAAAGAAAAGTGCTAAAGTAAACATAGTTGCAAAAACTTCTAATAATTGGTATAAAATTAAACTTAATAATGGTTACGGATATGTTTCTTCTCAATATATAACTATTACAAATAATAAGCCTGAGTCAAGCGAGAGTCTTTACTCTGCCAATGGGACTGCAAATAATAATGTTAATGTAAGAAAAGGACCTAATACTACTTATGCTAAGGTTGGTTCTTTAAAGAAAAATTCTAAAGTTACTATTGTTGCTAAGTCTTCTAACAACTGGTATAAAATTAAATTTAATAGTGGTTATGGATATGTTTCTTCTCAATATATAACTATTAAAACTAACAAACCTGAGCCAAGTGAAACTCCTTATTCTGCTAATGGTACTGTAAATAATACTCTTAATGCTAGAAAAGGGCCTGATACTACTTATGCTAAGGTCGGTTCTTTAAAGAAAAATTCTAAAGTTACTATTATTGCTAAAACTGATAATGGTTGGTATAAAATTAAATTTAATAATGGTTATGCTTATGTTTCTTCCCAATTTATAACTATTGCAAATAATAAGCCTGACTCTAGTGAAACTCCTTACTCTGTTAATGGTACTGCAAATAATAATATTAATGTAAGAAAAGGACCTAATACTACTTATTCTAAGGTTGGTTCTTTAAAGAAAAATTCTAAGGTTACTATTGTTGCTAAAGCTGATAATGGTTGGTATAAAATTAAATTTAATAGTGGTTATGGATATGTTTCTTCTCAATATATAACTATTAAAACTAATAAACCTGATCCAAGCGAGACTCCTTGTTTTGCAGAAGCAACTATTACTGACAATATTAATGTAAGAAAAGGACCTAATACTACTTATGCTAAGATTGGCTCTTTAAAGAAAAATGCTAAAGTAAGTGTTGTTGCCAAAACTTCTAATAATTGGTATAAAATTAAATTTAACAATAGTTATGCCTATGTTTCTTCTCAATATGTGACTCTTACTGAAATTGAAGAGTTAGAATACTCAGCTACTGCTTCAATTTTATCTGATGTTTATGTAAGAAAAGGACCTAACACTAACTATGAAAAAATTGGCACAGTGAAAAAGGATGAAAAAGTTGATATAGTTGCTATAACTTCTAATGGTTGGTCTAAAATAAAATATAATAACACATTCGGATATATTTATGGTGAATACGTTGATATTTTGACTAAATAATATAAAAATAGCACTTTATTTTAAAATAAAGTGCTATTTTTATATTGTCAATCTTATAATCATGCATTATAAATTATAGCTGTTTAAGTACATCTATTGTTATTTTTTGCACTCACTACAATAATAACATTCCACTTTTGAGTCCATCCACTCTAAAATTGTAATTCCTTTTACAAAAGTAGATAAAATTGCACCCTTAGTATATTTTTTATTTATTAATCCCAATTATAGACCTTCCATTTTTTATTTTTATGCTCAATAGCCCCCTTTATTTTTGCTTTATGCTTGTTGCGTTCCAGATTATTGTACATATCATCCATATCCGTATAGTTGCCAATTACATAATAGCCTACACTAATAGATTTCTCGTATTTATAAATGTTCGAAAAATCAATCAAAAGCCCTTTATTGATTAATTGAAAAATTTCATTTTTTATTTCTTCATCCATAGGATATATTTTTCTTCTTTTATTTGTAGAAAAACTGTCTATAATTTTATTTGCAATTATATCTTTAAGTACTAACATATCTTTGCAATATAATTTGCAAAACCATCCATCATCATGAGCAAGGTAAACAAAATTATTGTTTATTCTATTAAAAAATGGAGATTTTAAAGGTTGGCAAAAATGTGATAAATATAAAATCTCTGCCTTTTCTTCAGGTGTACAACTATTTAAACTCTCTTCATTATTATAATCTATCCAATGAAAATTACCCAATCCATAAATATCTTCCTTTGACAGCTCCAAAATTTCATTTTCTCCATTTGCTGTTTCTAAAAACCAATTATAATTAAAATTGTTAGTAATATAATCTCCATCTGTAACTAAAATATTTTCTATACTTGTTGGACAATACTTAATAAACTCTTTAAATTCCATCCCATAATGTATACAAAAGTTTTCATTATCATTAGCATTTATGTAAAATACATCTTTTATTTGTCTCATTAAACTTTTATCTCCTCTTAAGTTATTATTTTAAACTTATTAATCACTTGGATTGTCATATAATATCCAAGGTAACTGAATAATAGCTTTCTTAGCAACGTTTATCTTTTTCTTCATTCCAATAAATATCTATTATTTCTAATGGATATTCTATATTAATACCTAATTTCTTTAAAACTTTTTCAACTGCTTCTGGATATACTGTTGAAAAAGTTTTTACATAATTTCTACATAACATGAATTCATAAGGCTTATTATACATATCTAAATAAGATTGTGTTTCATTAACGTTTACTGTATATTTCAACCTAATCACCTTCTTATTCTCAATTATTTAATTCCTTTTATAACTAAATTATACATTAAAAACAAAATTTTCTGCTACAATATAATATATTTAGAAAAATTTATCCAAAAGAGGTGTTATTATATGAAAATTATTACACAAAAAGAATTTAAAAAAATAATTGATCATAGAGACAGTTTTGATCAATTAATACTAAGAGAATATAATTTTAAGCATATGGATTTAACTGGTTGGGATCTAAGTAATATAGACTTTACATTAAGTTCTTTTCAAGATGTTAAACTTGATAAAGTAAATTTTCAAAATAGCATTGTGGAAAATGTATTATTTGATGGTTGTCCTCTTCATGGTGCAAACTTTAAGAATGCAAATATGAAAACGGCCTCTTTTAGATATTGTGATATGATAAAATGTAACATTGAAGGTGCTGATTTATATGGTGCTGTTCTAGAGTATGCCAAACTAGACGGAATTCATTCCAATGAAAATACAAAATGGTTTCGCCTTAGATGTCCAGAAATTGGAGCATTTTTAGGATATAAAAAGTGCATAAATGATTGTATGGTTCAACTGCTAATTCCCTCCGATGCAAAAAGATCCTCTGCAACCCTACCATCATGTAGATGTAATAAGGCAAAAGTTTTAACAATAAAGAGTTTTGACTTTAAAGAAAATTATGAGGAAGCCTGGTCTTTGGTAGATGAAAATTTTATTTACAGAAAAGGTGAATGGGTAGAAGTGAAAAATTTCAATGAAGATCGTTGGATGGATTCAACTACTGGTATTCATTTTTGGATGTCAAGAGAAGAGGCACAATCCTATTAAATAAAAATAAATTCACTATTTTAATTTATAATAAAAAAGCTGTGGATGATTGGTATTAACAAACCTGCCACAGCCTTATTTATTTTAGCACTTAACCAATTCTTTACACGAGAGAAGTTGGCCGAAATACTCTAATAAATTCTTACAAATTTTTAAAGTACTATCGTTTACATCTAGTCTTGGGTTAAATTCAACAAAGTCCATTGACTTAACAATTCCTGTTTGAATAAGACGTTTCAAAAGATACTTAGTATCTTCTACAGTATACCCTCCATCAACTCTTGTTCCTGTACCTTCTACTATAAATTTATCCATAAAATCTATATCTAGACTTATATGAAGACCATCAATATTTTGTCCTTTACATTTTTTTATAATATCATTAACCACATCTTCCAACCCTATTTTATCTATTGCTTTTTTATCATAAAGGTTTACTTTAGAATTGTCTAATAAGTCTTGTTCTCCCTTATCTATATCTCTTCCACCAATGTGGAATACGTTTTCTTCATTTATTTTAACACCATCATAATATAAATTAACTAATCTAGTATCTCCATGACCACATAAACAAGCTAAAGGCATTCCATGAAAGTTCTTACTTGGTGATGTTGCTGATGTATTAAAATCCCCATGAGCATCAATCCATACAACGCCTAAATTTTTTGAATGCTTACTAGCACCTGTTATACTTCCAAGTCCTATTCCATGATCTCCACCTAATATTAATGTAAAATCACTATTATCCATTGCTTTATCTACTGCTTTAGATAATTTTAAATTTAAATCATATATACTTTCAAAATATTTAATATCTTTTTCATTTTTAAACTTATCTGATTCTATCACTTCTTTTACATCAATATCTCCAAGATCTACAACTTCTATTTTACCGTTATCTTTTATTAAGTCAATAACCTTTGCGTTTCTTAATTTTTCTGGTGAATGTTGTGTTCCATTATTGTCACATCCATAATAAGTTGGAACTCCTATTATACTTAATTTCATAATACCTCCCCCTATTGACACTCCTTGGTGTAAATCTAAATCTTTATTAAATTTAAACAACACACAACATATTAGTTGTTTATAAATAATATTATATAATATAATTTCTGATATAGTTTATTTGTTTTATATAATATTAATTAAACTCTTACTTATTTAATCCAAAACAACTAATATACCTAAAGAAATGTAGCTAGCATAGATAACTACATTCATTTTATAAATTGATTAATATATTGAAAATCACAAAACATACTAGACATATAACAAAGTCTAATACTATTAGTTTATAGTCTTTTTTTAAAAATGATACTTATGGAAGCAATTGCACTAAAAATTCCCACACCTAACAATAAAAATACATTGCTAAATATACCTCTTACAAACATTGATTCTCCCAAATATAAAATTAATTTTTTATTTGCCTTTATAATAGTTTATAACATAAAAATAAGGCAGGTTAAAGTACCTACCTTATTTTTAGTTTTATTCCACCGATTTAAGTGCATCAATCATGTTTATGTTTTTTAATTTTTTATGCATCATCACCATAACAAGTAAAGCGAAAATCATTGTAATGACTCCTGATATAATATAGCTACTTATATCTACCGTTGGTATCATCATCATATTATCCATTTCTGCTGTACTTACTAAAAATACATATAATAGTTTACCTAAAACAGAACCTGCAAGTATACCTAGTACTGTTAGTATTATATTTTCTCTAAATATATACATATCAACTTCATTATCATAGAAACCTAATACTTTTATTGTAGATATTTCTCTAATACGTTCCGATACGTTTATATTTATTAAGTTGTATAATACTACAAATGCTAAACTTCCTGATGCAACTATTATTACTATCATAACTAATCCTAAATCTGCTGCTTCGCTCATGCTTTTCATTTTAGAGGCAAGAGTAACATTTACAACTTTTCTATTGTCCATAAGTTTTGATGATAATTTATTTTCATCATAGGTTTTAGAATTAAATTTTAATAACTGTGCATTGTATGACACATCTTTTTTAAATATATTTTTGTAATATGATGGTGATAAATAAATATAATGACCAGTGTAATTTTCTATTATATTCTCTACTTTTATCTTGCGATTATTATTATTTGAATCTGTTAAAGTTATATATTCTCCCACATATACATTTAAAAGTTTTGCTAACTTTTCATTTATAATAGCCCCATCATTACTTAGTTTATAATCAGTACCACTGACTCTATCATTTAATAAGATAAAGTCATTTAATTTATCTGTATTTTGAGGAACATACATCATAGCACTTTGTTTGCTCATATTCTCTTTACTAAAAGTAACTGATTCTTGATAAATATTTAAATCATCTTCATAATTTGGTAGATTATTTAAATATTTATCATACTCTTCATCTTCTTTCTTAGTACTGCTATCATCAAATACAACCATTGCATCATATTTTATTAGTTTTCCAAATTGTAAGTCTGATAATGATGAATTAGATTTTTCAAGAGATATACCTGCCACAAGCATAGCCATACATCCAGATATTCCAAACACTGTCATAAACATTCTTCGTTTATATCTAAAAAGATTCCTAAAAGTTACCTTTTGATTAAAGTTAAGTCTTCTCCATACAGGCTTAATTCTCTCTAGTAGTATTTTTTTCCCTAGTTTTGGCGCTTTTGTTCTCATTAAGTTAGAAGGATTCTCTTTTAATTCTTCTTTTAGAACAATAAATGATGCTCCAACTGTACAAAGTAGTGATGCTACTAAAGATTGAATTATATATGATGGATAGAAATTTATTATTACTTTAGGTAAAGTAAAGTTCGATGAATAAGCTATATTAACTATTAATGGTAATACACTACTTCCTGCTACTATACCTACTATAGCTCCTGCAATACTGGCAATTGAAGCATACACTATATATTTTCTAGCTATTTCTAAATCTCTATAACCTAATGCTTTTAAAGTTCCTATTTCTATTCTATTTTCTTCTACCATTCTTGTCATAGTGGTTAAGCATATTAGTGCTGCTACTAAAAAGAAAAATACAGGAAATACTGATGCTATTTTATCTAAGCTGTCAATTGAACCTTTGTATGTGGAGTAGCCTGGATTATCATTTCTATCAAAGAAGTAATATTTGCTATCATCAAGTTTTTTTAATTTTTCTCTTTGATTGTCTATTTCTTCTCTTGCATCTACTAGTTTTTCTTTATTTTCTTTTATTTCTTCTTCCCAATCAAGAAGCTTTTTCTCAGAATTAAGAATCTCTTCTTGTGCTTTGTTAAGTTTTTCTTGACCTTGAATTTTACCTTCTTCAAGTGAATTCTTACCCTTTGCTAAATCTTCTTTTCCTTTATCTAGTTTTCTTTGAGCTTTATTTAGTAATATCTTTCCTTCAGTAATTTTAGTTTTTTCTTTTTTATATGTTTTTACGCCTGCTTGATACTGAATTATTCCATTAACTAAAGTTTCCAACTTTACTTTATTTTCACTTGCACTTTTACTTGCGCTTTCTATACTTTGTGAAAGGCTAAGTGCTAAAGAAATATTTGATGGATCTTTTTCTAATGCATTTACTAAATCAATTAATTGAGTTAATCCTAGATCAGGATTTGATATAATCATTTTCCAATATTGAATTTTTCCACTTGGAATTTCATTATTTTCTTTTAAATTATTTATACTTTCTTTTATATCTTTAGACAGTGCATCATATGTCGAAATCAAAGTATTCAGACTTGATATTTGATTTTCATATTCTTTTGTATCTTTTGTAGGGTCAATCCCTTGATTCAAAAATACTTGCTTTGACTCATCTAACTGAGTCTTAACACTTTCAAGTTGTTTTTCCCCTTTGACTAAAGTTTCCTTTTTCTTTATAAGTTCTATTTGACCTTTTTTTAATTCATATTCACTATTTTTTAATAATTTTTCCTTATCTTTTATTTCTTGTTGAAACTTTGCTAAGGCTTTATCATATCCTGCTTTACCATCTAAAAGTTGCCTTTTACCATTGTCTATTTCACTCTGAGCATCTTTAAGTTTATTTTCATTTTTTTCTATTTTTTTATATGCTTTATCAAATTCTTTTTGCGCCTCTGATTTAATCTCTTCAATTCTTTCTTTTAATCTATGTGAGTATAAATTTTCAAGATACTTATTGTTTTCTTCCATTATATCTTTGTAATTATCATCATAAGCTCCAATATTTTCTGTATTTCTAAATTTCACATAAATTTCACTGTAAGCATCCATGGATATATCAGAACTATTTATAAGTGTAAAATAATCTACGCTTCCCTTTCCTACAGTAGTTGTTCCCCTAGACATATTATCTATGTACATGGGACTTTGGACAAATCCAACAATTTTAAAAGTTTTCTTTTTAAAATAACTTTCTGTATCTTTGTCTGATTTTACAACGTATTCATCACCTATTTTCAGGTTTTTATCTATTTTCAATGCATTTATATCTATGGCAATTTCACCACTTTTTTGCGGAAGTCTTCCTTCTGTAACAACTGCTGTGTTCATCTTGTCAGCGCTACTTCCATCATACTCCATAAATTTAACCACATGATTTGTATTAGCTAAATTCACATCCACACTATTGCTTGCATAATAATCAAGAATTTTATCATTATTTTCTAGTAACTTTAAATCATTTTCATTAAGTCCAATAGTAGATACTATCTTGCTATCCATTAAATTTTGTTTTGCAAAATATTCATTTATGGATTCTTTTAAATCTGGCCCACAAGATTTTATTCCAGCATAAAAAGCAACACCTAAGAAAATTATTGCCATTATAGAAATAAACCTTCCTTTTGAAGATAGAATCTCTCTTTTTATTGATTTTTTATATGCTCTATTTTTCATCTATCATCCTCTACCATTCAATAGATTCCACAGAAACAGGCTGTTCATTTATTCGTACATTTTGAACTTTGGCATCTTTAATATTTATAACTCTATTGGCGATTGGTGCAAGTGCTGCGTTGTGAGTTATAACTATTACAGTTGTGCCCATTTCTTTGCATGTATCTTGTAAAGTTTTTAAAATTTGTTTCCCTGTTTTATAATCAAGTGCTCCTGTTGGTTCATCACACAAAAGTAACTTGGGATTTTTTGCTATGGCTCTAGCTATAGACACCCTTTGCTGCTCTCCTCCTGATAATTGACTTGGAAAGTTATCTTTTCTATGACTAAGACCAACAATCTCTAACGTTTTATCTACGTCTAAGGCATTCTTTGAAATTTGAGTTGCTAACTCTACGTTTTCTCGTGCAGTTAAATTTTGAACTAAGTTATAAAACTGAAATACAAATCCCACATCATATCTTCTGTAATTTATTAGCTCCTTATTACTAAACTTAGATATATCAACATTATCAATAATTATGTTTCCTTCATCACAAGTATCCATTCCACCGAGAATATTTAGCACTGTTGTTTTTCCTGCACCACTCGGTCCTAAAATAATAACAAACTCTCCTTTTTCTATGGAAAAATTAATACCATTATTAGCAACAACGGTGTTTTCTCCAATTTTGTATCGCTTATACTCATCTATTATTTGTATATATGACATCTCTTCCCCCCATCAATTTACTTTACCTGCTCACTGTTATTAAATAGACACTATGTTTGATTAATGCTATAATACAATAAGTATAAATAATATATAAACTACTTACAATAATCACATGATATCATATTGTTATTAAATAGACATTTAATCTTTTTTTGTTCATTTAATAACTTGTGATATAAAATTGTAATTATAAAATTCGCTGCCATTTTAAGTCCTATATGGAGCAATTAAATTTCCGGTAGCAACCTTACTTAAAGAAAGGATTATGTATATGGCTGGTATTAAAGGAAATAGAAGAATTTTATATACTCATAAAGTAATTAAAGATAGTTTACTTGATTTACTTAAAAGTAAAAAAATTCACCAGGTTACAGTTACAGACATATGTAAAAATGCTAACATAAACCGAGGTACTTTTTATACTCATTATAAAGATGCTTATGATTTATTACAATCAATGGAAGATGAATTCTTTAATCAAATATTAGAATATATAGAAGAAACTCCACTAGAGGACTATAAAGATGTTTTATTGCTTAATGCTCTTAAACTTATTAAAGAAAATAAAGAATTATGCAAAATATTATTTTGTCATCATATAGAAAATAATCTTATGGATCGTATTTTTTTATTGGCAAGAAAAGCTGAAATTGACAAACTTATAAGTTCTTCAAAGGCTGACGATGTGTTTTTAGATTATTTTATAAAATATAACGTTGGGGGAGTTTTTTCTGTTGTTCAAACATGGTTGGAAAATGATTTAAATGAATCTCCAGAAGAAATAGTAACTATAATAAACAATATTGTCGCTTTTCATCCATAATAATTAGGTATATTTTTTGATATACCTAATTATTATAAAATTTATTATTTTTTTAATTTGAGCTTGTTGGTATAAATGATCCTACTCTAAGAGCAAACTCATTCATATTCATTGTTTGAAGGACAACTTGCCCTGGTCCTGTAAGCTTAGTTAAAAACAATCCTTCTCCACCAAAGAACACATTACCTAAACCTTTAACCATTTCTACTTCATATTTAACAGTATCTTCAAATCCTACTAAATTTCCTGTGTCTATTTTTACAACTTCTCCTGGAGCCAAATTCATTTCTATTGCATCACCATCTATTTCTAAAAAGGCAGTTCCTCTACCTCTTAGCTCTTGTAATATAAATCCTTCACCACCAAAAAACCCTGTTCCCATCTTTTTATTAAAAATAGTTTTTAGTTCTACTGAAGACTCAGCAGCAAGAAAAGCTCCTTTTTGTATGGTAAAGCAACCTTCACTTACATTTATAGGTATTATACTTCCTGGAACAGTTGAAGCAAAAGCTATTTTAGCATCTTGCATTGCAGTATATGTTGCCATAAACATTGATTCTCCTGCAAACATTCTTCCTATACCTTTTAATAGACCACCTTTTGTATTTGTGTCCATCTTTATTCCTTCAGATTGGTAAAACATCCCTCCACTTTGTGTGAACATGGACTCACCTTTTGATAAACTTACTTCAACACTTGGTACTACTTTTCCTACAATTACATAATTCATTTAAATTCCCCCTAACTTTCATTTCTATTTATTTATAATTTAATTGCTCTTTTTAGATGCTTATATCCTATTATTTAGCCAATTGTTTAACATAATAAGGTATCATTATAATAGTTCCAATTAAACAATCAAATGTATCCATCATAGTATCAACTAAACCTCCTGCTTGACAGTTCATTCCTAAAAACTTATCTACAGAAAACTCCATAAGCTCCCAAAGGCTAGCACCACCCATGCTAAACATAAACATAAATATAACGAAAAATATTTTTCTTTTGGTGCTATTTACTTCTATATTGCCAAAATAATTAAACATCACATATGCAACACTGCAAGAAATTAATCCTGACCATATATGCAAAAAATCATCATAATTTTTTATAGAAGCATAAAATCCAAAAGAAGATCCCAAAAGACCTGCAAATAAAATAAATATGACTAAAGTTATAATTAACGTAGTATCAAAAAGCTTATCAAATTTCTTATTTAAGTAAACTAATATAATCGTTCCCGCTAAACTTGCCAAAGCATATAATATATTTTCTACTTGATTTGTAGAAACAAAATAAATTATGGAACCTAAATAAATAATATATATCACCCTAGACATCCAATTTAAGACTTTTTTATTATTCATAATTAAGACCCCCTACAATTTTGCTAGATGAATAATCTATTTATTATATTCATAACTATAACACAAAATTTTTTTTACTTCACCTTTATTTATATGGAAATTTGTTAAATATATTAAATAAAATAGCGACTCTACGGAAAGTTGATTGAAAATATTAAATTTAGAGTTTATTCTTATATATGTGGAGGTGATAGATATGAACTGTGAAAAAGTAGGAAGCCTAATATTAAAACTTAGAAAAGAAAAAAACATGACTCAAAAACAAATAGCTGACTTATTAAATATAAGTGATAAAACTGTTTCAAAATGGGAACGAGGTTTAGGTTGTCCTGATGTATCAATACTTACAGATTTATCAAAAATATTTGATATTAATATAGAAAAAATATTATTAGGAGATTTAAACCCTAATGATGTAGACGGAGGAAATATGAAAAGAATTAAATTTTACGTTTGCCCTAACTGTGGCAATATAATAAGTACAACTGGTGAAGGTGAAATATCTTGTTGTGGTAGGAAACTAAAAGCTACTATTCCAACTATAATAGATGAAAATCATATAATAAATATAGAAGAAATTGAAAATGACTATTACATTACTATTGACCATGAAATGTCTAAAGAGCATTATATATCATTTGCTGCTTATGTTACTTATGACAGAGTACTATTAATAAAGTTATACCCAGAGCAAAGTCCAACAGTAAGATTCCCAAGGCTTAGTGGGAAATTTGAAAGAGGTAAGTTTTATATATATTGTACTCAACATGGATTGTTAACGAATGGAAAATAATTACAAATACTAAAAAGACCATCAATTTAGATGGTCTTTTAATATTTTAATTTTTAGTTAGTTTACCCTTATAAAAATATATTCCTCCACTTAAGTTGTAAACTTTATTAAATCCATTTTTAGATAAAATATCACAAGCTCTTGCACTTCTTCCTCCAGAAGAACAATACGCAACTATTTCACTATCTGTATATAAGTTTAAAGTTGGTAATTTTGATGAAAGTGTATCAACAGATATATTTCTAGCATTTGGAATGTGTCCACCTTTATACTCACCTGAACTTCTCACATCTAAAATTAATATATTGTTGTTATTCATCATCTTTTGTAATTGGGATCCAGTTATAGTAGTATAACTTCTTTTTCTAAATAATCCTGAAATTAATCCCATAACATCTCATCCTCCATATTTTATGCTTCTTTTAAAACTTCTTTTAATGCATTATATGAAAAATCGATTATTTCGCTACAACTTACCTTATTTTTCTTCAAGTTAGCACAAATTTCTGTATTATATTCTTCTCTTACTTTTTTCATTATTTCTTTTGAATATTTTCTAGCTTCATTTGGAGTAGAACTATCTTCTCTACCTTTTATATAACCTGCTACTAAAACAGCCGCATTGACTGCTCCACATAGGCTACCTACTGTTATACCAGTTCCCATTCCACTTCCTAAAGCAACGGGTATATCTGTTTTAAATTCTTCGTTGTATGATTTTATTAGCGCTTCAGCACAAGTGTATCCTTGACTATGATAAATTGATGGTTTTGTCATTTTAATGTCTCCTTCTCAGTTAAATCTAATTATACATATATTGTATCACTATTTTAGTTTTTTTCTGTGACTTTATCACAAATAATATATTATTCCATATAATTATAGTCTAATCTAAAAAACATAATTTTATCATCATACATCCAAAATTCCAGAGAAGTTTTGTTTTTTTTATCTGTATAGCCTAAAATATTAGTTCCTTGCTCTACTCTTTTATAATAATTTTTACCATAGGATTTTATTATTTTATCTTTATCATCACCAATTTTTATACCTTTATTACTAAATATATCTTTATCATTTACAACGAATCTTATAATTTTATCATTATATTTTTCTGTTGCCACTTCCACTTTTTCATTTAAGTAGTAGTAGTTGTACTTAACATTATCTTGGCTAAGTTTATTTATATGTCCATACTTTAATTTTACATTGTCATTATTAATACTTTCACCTAAATATATATCATTAACATTTTCTTTTGACAAATTTGTAGACTTACTAAAAAAATGATGATAGTTCCTCGAAAAACTTAAGCAAAAGAATGCTACAAACATAAACAATAAACCTAAAATGACAAATAATTTTCTCTTCATATATATCCCCTTAATCTAAATTTAATAAATATCTTCTATGACATAAATCCTACTTTCATCATTAATATAAATTAAATACAATTAGCTATTATCATCTTTATTTTTTATTAAAGTCAATATTATACTTATCTGATATATTCACATCTTCTTCTTTTAATCTTTCTAATATATCTTTAATTTCGTTTTCCATATTTTTATTTTTTTCCTCTTGCCAATCAAAATCATTATCTATAGTTTCTTTGTTTGCATATCCATAATATTTATTGCCCATTATCTTCTATTCCTTTATCTCCTCGTCATCTTGTACATATTCTAAAATATCTCCTGGTTGACAATCAAGTGCCTTACATATTTCATTTAATGTGGAAAATCTCACAGCCCTTGCCTTATTATTCTTCAATATTGATAAATTAGCCATGGTAATTCCCAATTTTTTAGAAAGCTCTGTAGCACTCATTTTTCTCTTTGCCATCATTACATCTAAATTTACAATTATAGCCATTTGCTTTCCTCCTTAAATAGTTCTATCATTTTCATCCTTAATATCTATAGTCATTTCAAATAATTTAGACGAAACAAGAGCAAAAACTCCTATAGCAAGTGATAAAAATGAAACTATTACACAAGGTAAAATAGTAAGTGCGTAAAAATATATGTTAAATACAAAGTAAAAAATTATGTTGATTAAGTTAAAAAGAATAACCTCACTAAATGAACAGTAAGCAATATTATTTATTAACTTTGGTATACTCTGAGAAAAAGGATTTTTACTTGTTATATGTGAACACAATTTTTTCAAATTAAATAATGCAATTACATAAGGTGCTGCACAGATGTAAATACCCACAGTCATTACTGTCACATATTTTGATTCAATATTTATGGATGCACTTTTACTAAGTGCCCCCAGAATAAAAGGTAAACCTGCCAACATAATTAATGTTAATATTATACCTGCTGAAACTATAATATTTAAAATCTTAGAATAACTATTTTTCATTTTATATTGTCTCCTTTTAGTTATGTTTTTTTAATTTATATACATCTTTAATCTTAATAAATACTGCATTTATTATTGATGTAAATAAAAATAAATATGCTATTGGTATTAAAAAGAATGGTTCCTGTAAAGTACCATCTTCTAAAACTTTGCTTCCTATTAAGTTATAAGACACTAAGCATAATAACGTCATTAGTAAACATAATAATGTAATTTTGTATTTTCTCATTTTCTTTCTCCTTTTTTATTTTCTATATTTATATTAATATATTTTTTATAAAAATACAATAAAAATTTATTGTTTTTCAATAAATTTTTATTGTATTTCCTAAAGTAGAATTTCAATAATACTAACTACACATTAAACTTAAATATAAGATGACACTTTAATGGTTGATATAATATAAGTTTTTAACTATAATTTATATAATTTCTCACTATAAATATACTTTATTGTCAATAGGAGGCGCTATGAAGAAAATACTATTTGTAACTGACTTATATTACAATGCAAAAGGTAGAAATTACTATGAAGAAGATCTTTTCCTTACCTCTGCACTTAGAGAAGATTTCAAATTAGTTATTTGTAATCCAAAAGATATAAATGATTTTAGCGAAGATTTCGATTTAATTTTATTTAGAAACACAGGCCCTGCTGCCAATTTTGATGAAGAATATAAAATATTTAGAAATAAAATAAAAACCAATAATTTAATTACTTATAATTCTTTTGATGGCCACGGTGATATGAACGGGAAAAATTATTTGATAGATCTTACAAACAAAAATATGCCTGTTATTAAAACTATCAATCATATTAACGACTTTCATAAACTACCATATGTAGATAATTATATAATAAAACCCATAGATGGTGCCGATTCCATAGGTTTAGAATTTTTAAGCAAGAAAGAAATTTGTAAAAAAATTAACTCAACTAATTACAATTTTTTAATTCAACCATTCATAGATTTTCAGTACGAAGTGTCTTTTTATTATATAGATAGAAAATTCCAGTATGCTCTTTATACTCCAGATAAAGGAAAGAGATGGCAAATGGAAGAATATACACCTACAAATAAAGATTTTGATTTTTGTAATATTTTATTAAATTGGAATAATTTAAGTCATGGAATTCAAAGAATTGATGCTTGTAGAGATGAAAATGGTAATTTACTTCTTGTAGAAATGGAAGATTTAAATCCTTATTTGTCTTTACTAGATATTTCTCCAACTTTAAGAGATAAGTTTGTTTATTCATTAAAAGACTCTTTAAACAACCTTTTATAATAAAAATAGCAACTATTTTATGTTATCTAAAATAGTTGCTATTTTATTTTTTATTTAATTAAGCTACTTTTGAATCTTTTTTTCTTTAGATTTTAATGACTTGTCCACAGCAACAGCTGTTGTCATTGCTCCATTAACATTTAACATTGTTCTTCCCATATCAAGAATTGGATCTATAGCTATTATTGCTCCAGCCAGCGGAAAATATGCTCCCATTCCCATACCTGAAATTACCACAGATACAGACATAGTTGCAGTTCCTGGTATTCCTGCAATACCTAGTGAACTTATTGTTATAACTATTATTAACATTACGTAGAAAGTAAAGTTCATATCTACTCCAGCCATATTAGCAATCAATACACTAACTAATGCTGGATATACTCCTGCACATCCATTCATACCCATGTTTGAACCTAAGCTAGTTACAAAACTGGCAGTTCCTGAGTCTACTTTCATATTTTCAGTTAAAGCTTCTATAGTAACAGGTAATGTTCCTAAACTTGAACGAGATGTGAAAGCTAGAATTAATGCTTTTGATGCATTTTTAATATAAGTTATTGGGTTCATTCCACTTAGAGTAATTATTACCAAGTGAACAACAAACATAATTGCCACACTTATATATAATGCTAAGATAAAATCTACAACATCTAAAAGTGAATTTACGCCTCTACTTGCTATGGTACTTGCCATCAATGGTACAACTGCATAAGGCATAAGTTTTATAACTGTGATAGCAACTGAAACTATAATTTTATAAAAAGCTTCCACAATATCTATAAAAGGTTTTATTATTTCTAAGTATTTTTTTCTAAGTCTTCTTATGGCAAGACCTATAAAAGCTGCAAAAATTACTACTGCTACTGTATTTCCATCAGCCATAGCCTTTATTGGATTTGATGGAAGTAAATTTCTTATAGTGTCTGGCAATGATGTTATCTCTCTAAGTTCTTCACTAGTATTTGCTACTTGTACAGAAGCACCTAAATCAAATATATTTGCTACTATTACAGCGATAATAGCTGCTATTGCTGTTGTTGCAAAAAACATTGCCACAGATCTAAATGTTAGTTTTCCTAAGTTGTCTTCTTTCATATTCATTATAACTCTAATTATTGAAACTAAGACTAAAGGCATTACTATCATTTTCAATAAATCCATAAATCCGTTTCCAAATAATCCATACCATATACTTACTTCATTTATCCATGTAATAGATGTAGGGTCTTTAGGAAACTGAGCCAATGCTTGAATTAAAATTCCAAGACCTAAGCCCATAAATATTGAAATTACCATTAAGTTTGTAAATTTAAATTTCTTGCTTATTTTATTTATTATAAAGAATAAGCCTACTAGAACAACAACCATTAATACACTGTATATATTAGTTATCATTAAAAATTGCGATAAAAATGTATTACTCATATTATCCTCCCAAATGTTTATTATCAAAATGATAATTTAGATTATATCATTATCATTTTGATAATACAATACCTTTTCATAAAAAAAGAAGTATCTCTTAAAAAACTTTGAGATACTTCTTTTAAAATTAACTTCTCTTTATAAAATCTACATTGCACTTTGGGCAGTGAATAGAAATCTTACCTTTCCCCTTAGGTACTCTCACCTTCTGTTTACAAGAAGGGCATTTAAAAAATGCATATGACTTCTTTTGTTCTTTTATCTTCTTTTGTTTATCCAGTAATAACTTTACTTTATTATGAAAATTTAAATATGCTGTTTTTTCTGAATATCTTTTATTAAAATTCTTAGAAAACATTCTAAAATATATAAATACCACCATAGCTAAAGCCAAAATATAAAATATTTCGCCAAAGAAACTTGCTCTACCACTTAATAAAGATATTATTAAACTTACAAATACTAACTTAAAAAGAAATTGATTCAATTCATCATTTCCATATCTTCCATACATAAATTTCATTAATTTTTCTTTCATTATTAATCTCCCTTGAAATTTTAATCTTTCGTGTAAAGAATTTTAACATATATAATGATTTTTAACAACTATTTTCATTATTAACAGAAACCTTATTACAAAACCCTTATTCTGGGTATCTATTAATTGTATTCATTTTGTTAAAACAAGTGTCATTTTCAATTGATAATACAATCCAGTTATTTTTCTTGACATAATCACATTTTAACAGTAATATAATATTATTAATTGAGAACGAAAATTTAAGTGAGAGGGATTAATATGAGCAATAGTAGATATGAGGAAGCAACAAAAGTCACATTAATATCAATTCTGTGGAATGTGATTTTAACATTTATTAAAATCTTAGGAGGTATACTAGGAAAATCAAACGCCATGATTGCAGATGGTCTTCACTCTGCATCAGATATAATTAGTTCAATAGGAGTTTTAATAGGTAATAAAATTGCAAAAACACCCAATGATAAAGAACACAATTATGGACATGAAAAAGCAGAAACTTTAGTGTCTTTTTTATTGTCCATGTTACTTATAGGTGTTGCATTAAAAATAAGTTTAAATGGATTTAATTCACTACTTCACTTGGAAGATGTGCAAGTGCCCACATTTTTACCACTAATTATTTCTGTAATTTCCATAGTAATAAAAGAATATCAATATAGAATTACTATAAAAGTTGCTAAGAAAATAAATTCGCCATCACTAAAAGCAGATGCTTGGCATCATAGATCTGATGCTTTATCTTCTGTGGCTGCATTTATAGGTATAGGTGGTTCTTTACTTGGATTCAAAGCATTAGATCCTATTGCTACAGTAGTTGTTGGTTTATTTGTTGCAAAAGTTGGATTAGATATTTTTAAGGATGCAATTAATGAATTAATGGATTATTCCATAGATGAAAAGGATGAATCACAAATCATTGCAATTGCAAATTGTACAGATGGTGTTTTAAATATTGGTGAACTTAGAACAAGAAAACACGGTTCAATGGCATATGTTGACTTAACTATTTGTGTAAATAAAGATTTAACAGTTCTACAGGGACATGAAATTGCAAATAAACTTGAAATATCAATTCTAGAAGAGTTGCAAATTGTAAAAGGTATAACTGTTCATGTGGAACCTTGTATAAACTGCGACGATTATAAGTGTTGTATTTAATATAAAAACTCAGCTTAAATATTTAAGCTGAGTTTTTATTATTGTAAATTTAGCTCTTTAACTAACTTAATTATTTGTTTAATATTTTCTTTATCTGTAAAGTCAGCAGGTGTTACATAAGCATCTAGCATGCCTTTTGTATTTTCATCCATTTCCTCTTCTTTTTGTTTTTTTAATATTCTTTTAAACATATTCATCATTAATTTATCTGTTACATTTAAATTTTTATAATTAAAAGCACCTCTTAAATAAAATTGTTTTATATTATCTATATCTTTAAAATTGTTTTTCTTTACTTCTTCATAAATTTTGTCATCCATAATCGATAGACCTACATAAAATACTATGAGATTTTTACTCCTAAATTTATCAATATCTTTATAAATATTTTTAAAACCTTTTATAGTCCCTGCATGTAGCCAACCACCAAAAATAATATTATCATAGTTTAATAAATCTACTGTGCTTACATCATCTATTTTGGATACTCTACAATCTAGTTCTTCTCCTATCCATTTTGCATATTTTTCTGTACTACCATACCTTGATTCATAAACAACTATACTTTTCATATTAATCCCCCTATTTTTTTAGTGCATTTTCCACAGATTTCAAATATGCTTTTGATGATACAGTTGCACCACTTATAACATCTACATTTACATTTTGTTTTTCTATTATTTTTTCCCACAATTCACTACTTACATCTGGAGTTAGTGGTTCTGTCAATACTTTAATATTTTCTATTTTTTGATTCTTTACACTAACTTCTACTTCACTAGTCCATCTGTCCTTAGAATATTTTCCTACATAAGTTCCATCTTCCAACTTACTTATATCTACACTATTTATTTCAACATTTTTGCCTTCTTTTATTCCTCTTGTCATTGCAAAAAATCCGCTCCCAATTATAACTATAAGAACAGATAAAAATATTTTAGTTTTTTTGAACATCATTAGTATCCCCCTTTAAAATTTATTTTCTATATTTTTTAATTATTTTTAAATAATCCGTAGATCATAAAATCCACATATTCATCTATTAATTTGTTTAAAAATTCTTTATCTTGATTATTTGATAGCACCATATTTGATATAAATCCATTTATAGATATCCAAGAAAAAAATGCATATTTTTCTGTATCAACATGGCGCAACAATCCTTCTTCTAAATATTTATCATATTTTTTTTTAGTCTCTTTTATTTTTAAACTGCTTCTTTCCTCTTCTGTAAAATCAAAATTTACTTTTTTAATTATATCAATATTATTTAGCATTATTGCTCTGTATTCTTCAGGACTTTCCAAAATTAAATTAATGTATGTTTTAAATAAATTTTTAATATTAGTTTCTTCGTTAGGATCATTCAATTTTAAATTACTCATGGTATAAATTATTTTTGATGATTTTTCTTGCCATATTGATAATACTATATCTGCTTTATTTTCATAATAGTTGTATATTAAAGAAGGAGAATAATCTATCTTACTTGCTATCTTTCGAATGGATAATTTTGAATATCCTTCTTCTATTATTATTTCACTCGCTGCTTTATGTATTTCTTTTTTAATTTTTTCTTTTTCCATCTTACGTCTTTCTTGTATTCCCATTTTTCCTCCTTGCAAATCTTATTGATTTTATATACATCGTTCAATTAATGAACACTGTTCATATTATTAATAGTATCACATTTCACACAATTTACCATAAAAATATTTGGACATTTTCTTTTTCACATAAAAAAAAGAGGTCTTCACCTCTCTCATTTATATAAAATATATAACGTTGTCTATATCTTCTTCATTCACATTACTTGTGTTATATTTAATTTTTGCAGGTATTCCTACAGCTGTACTATTAGATGGCATATCCCTTAAAACAACTGAGTTAGCTCCTATCTTACAATGATCACCTATATTAACAGGACCTAGTATTTTTGCTCCCGAACCAACTACAATATCATCACCTAAAGTAGGATGTCTTTTAAATTCTTTTTCATTTCCTGTAGCACCTATAGTAGCTCCTTGATATATAGTAACTCTATCTCCAATTATGGTCGTTTCTCCTATAACAACTCCGCTTCCATGGTCTATAAGTGTTCCCATACCTATTTGCGCGCCTGGGTGAATTTCTATACCAGTAAAGAATCTACTCAATTGAGATATTGCTCTAGCAAGAAAAAATCTTTTTTTATTATAAAAGAAGTGAGATATTCTATACATTATAAGAGAGTGTACAGAAGGGTATAGCAAAAATACTTCTATCTTATTTCTAGCAGCTGGATCATTTTCTAGTATAAAATTTATATCTGCTCTTGTATGTTCAAACAACATAATCTCACCTCTCTAAAAAATTCCCATGGACATATATTTATCTACACCATCAGGCGCAACAGTCACTATTTTTTTATTAGGGTGTTTTTTAGAAATTTCTATAGCCCCAAATACATTTGCACCAGAAGATATTCCTACTAAAACACCTAATTTATTTGCAAGCAATCTAACCATTTCAAAAGCATCTTCATCGCTTACTGTAATTACTTCATCCACTATATCCTCATAGTAATTTTTAGGTATAAAGTTTGCACCTATTCCTTGAATTTTGTGTGATCCCGCCTTTTTCTCTGTAATAAGCGGTGATGATAAAGGTTCTATTCCTATGGCTTCTATGCTTTCATTTTTCTCTTTTAAAAATTTTCCTACTCCGCTTATTGTTCCACCGGAGCCTATACCTGCAATAATAACATTTATATCTGGAACTTCTTTATAGATTTCTGGTCCTGTTTTTTCATAGTGAACTTTAGGATTATCTTCATTTTCAAATTGACCAAGATTTATATAGTTATCATTTTCTTTTAATAGTTCTTCTAACTTTTCAATAGATCCATTCATACCTTTAGATCCTTCTGTTAATATTAATTCCGCTCCAAAAGCTTTTACAAGCTGTCTTCTTTCCATACTCATGGTTTCTGGCATTATTATTATAACTTTATAACCTTTTAAGCTTCCTGCCATAGCAAGACCTATACCTGTATTTCCACTTGTAGCCTCCACCAATACACTACCTTCTTTTAATACTCCTCTTTTTTCAGCTCCTTCAATCATGGAGAGTGCAATTCTATCTTTTATGCTTCCACCTGGATTATATTTTTCTAATTTAACATATACATTTTCATATCCTATTTTATCTAAAGATATAATAGGCGTATTCCCTATTAACTCCAAACCATCTTTATATATCATTACTATTCCTCCCTATTTCCAATTATCAAAATGATAATATTATTGTAGCACTATCAAATTGATAACACAAGCATTTTATTATCAATTTGATAATTTTTTCATCTTACAAAATTTTACCTGTTTTAAAATATTAAAATTGATAAAAATTAACAATAATAATATGATATACTTAAGTAAACCACATTTTTTAGAATAAATTATGTTGGGAGGTTGAATTTTGAAATTAATCGATATAAAAAATTATATACAAAGCGTTTGCCAAAATATTTCAACTGTACTTGATGTAGATGTTACAGTAGTATCAAAAGATTTAGTAAGAATAGCTGGCACAGGTATTTTCAAAGATAAAATTGATGAAAAAATCTCTGATAAATCTGCTTATTCTAATGTATTAATATCTGGAGAACCTTACATTATAAATCGAGACATAGAAGATAGTTGTAAAAATTGTATTCATAGTAAAGACTGTAAAGAATTAGCTGATATTTGCACACCAATAAAACTTGGTAATAATAATATAGGAATACTTGGTATAGCAGCTTTCACAGAGGAACAAAAAAATAAAATTTTATCTAAGGATCAAGAATTATGTGAGTTTATCAGTAGTATGTCCAACTTAATTTCTTATAAATTAGATGAATTGTACAAAGAAGAAATTAGAACTGTTGAAGAGTTGGAAAAAGAAGAAATTGAAAAAGCAATAAAAAAATATGGAAATAATACACAAGAAATGAAACAAGTAGCAAAGGCATTAAACATTGGGATAGCTACTCTTTATAGAAAAGTAAAAAAATATAACATTAATGCTGAAGAAGAATAATAAAAAACAGTAGATTTACACTTAGTAAATCTACTGTTTTTTATTATTTTACAAATATTACAACTTCATCTAAAGTTTATTAACTTTTACACAAATAACAGACAACTTAACCATTAATATATATGATTAAAATTGTGTTTATTTTCTTTTAATCTATGGTATTATAAAATAAGTTAGATTTGAAAAACTTCACTTTTGTTTTAAGGAGGTAATTATGAAGGATAAATATATTATATATTTTATAAGTAGAACAAAATCAGAAATGATAAAATTTATAGATAACAAACTTAAAAAAAATAATTTAGATGATTTAATACCTAGTCATGGTAATATACTTACTGCACTCTTTGAAAGTGATAAACCTTTAACTATGAAGGAAATTTCAAGTAAAATTGGAAAAGATAAATCAACTGTAACTGCTTTAGTAAATAAGTTAATAAGCTTAGGATATATAGAAAAAGAAAAATCTATCTCTGATAAAAGAGTAACTTATATAAAATTAACTGACAATGCAAGAAATATAGAAGATAGATTTAATCATATATCTTCTCAAGTTAGGGAAACTGCATATAATAATTTCACAGAAGAAGAGAAAAAAGAATTCTTAAGATTACTAAAAAAACTTAGTACAAACTTCAGAAATGCCAATAAATTAGATTAAAAAAACTGTAGGCACTATGAGTACCTACAGTTTTTTTTAATCTAATATTTCTCTTAGTCTATAAAAGTAACTACTTCCTGAAGTGGTTTTCTAGGTAATTTTGCAGGAGTATTATCCTCTGCTATACCAACAGATATCATGGACATTAATTCGTAATTAGGCTTTTCAAATCCTATTAATTTTTCTAACTCTGCCTTAGCATGAGTAGGTCCTGTCATATAACAACTTCCATAACCCATTTCTGTTGCTGCTAATAAGAAGTTTTCCACTGCTGCACCTATTGCTTGTGCTGCAGATTGAGGAGATACTAAAACATCTAGCACTTCCTTTGAAGCTCCATTTTCTTCTAATATTTTGTACTCTATCATATCATAAGGCTTTGAATAAACCATTACAACTGCAGGCGCATTTTTAAATGAAGTATAGTATTTTAGTACACTCATGTGTATTTTTCTATCCTTTTCAGTTTTAGCTATTTCACCGATTTTTTCATGACTTTCAGCTACTATTTCGGCCATTTTATTTATTAATTCTTTGTTAGTTATTACAACAAAGTTCCAGTTTTGTTGATGTTTTGGTGATGGCGCTTCAATTGCTGCCTCTAACATTTTTAATATGTCTTCTCTTGGTACTTCCACATCTTTAAATTTTCTCACACTTTTTCGATTATAAATCACATCTAAGTTTGCCATTTTATTTCTCCTTTTATGTCTTAATTATAATATTTATAAAAATTTAAATTTTATTAACTGATTTAGCAAAATTGTTTATTTTTTACTTGCTTAATGTAATTTATAGGTTCCATCCACTATTAGTTTTTCACCAGACTAATTATACCCAATAAATAGTTTGTCGTCAAACTATTTTTCTAATATCATTAAAAATTATAATGTTTTTATAACCCTTATTCTAAAATTTCTAAATAACATCACAGTTACAAAAGCAAGTATGAAAATATTTATACAAATTTAAATAAATCCTTAAATATCTCATTTATTAAAAGTAAATTAGTCAAAATTCATTATTTAAAACAGTAATTTATTATATGTTAAATAATTTAGTATTTAATTATAATAATTATTAATAAATCTTAATCTACATATAAATTAACTTCCTTGGAAATATTAAAAAAGAAATTATAATTTTTAATTAGAATACCTTTTTTTGAATTGGAGGTTTAATATATGAAAGAGATGCCAACAGCCATTGATGGAACTCTTCGAAAATCTTTTCTTCGTGTGCCAGAAGTTATTAGAGAATGTAGCGGAATTAATGTCTTTGGAAAAAGAATTAAATCTTTAGTATATACAACAGATTTAGCTATTATAAGAAATGTAAATGCAGACGCTATTTTAGCAGTATATCCATTTACTCCTCAACCAATAATTACTCAAGCCCTGCTTTTAGCTTCTGATGTACCTGTTTTTACAGGAGTTGGAGGTGGACTAACAAATGGACTTCGTTCTGTTATGCTTGGTACAAATGCTGAAATACAAGGTGCTATAGGAGTCGTCGTAAATGCTCCCACCTCTAATGAAACACTTAAAAGTCTATCTGACGCACTAGATATTCCTGTGGTTGTTAGTATCATAAGTGAAGATTGCGATATAGAAGGAAGAATACATGCAGGAGCAAGCATATTAAATGTTTCTGCATCAAAAGATACTCCCAAGATAGTTGCAAAAATAAGAAAAGAATACCCAAAATTTCCTATTATAGCAACAGGTGGACCTACTGATGATACAATTAGAGAAACCATAAAAGCTGGTGCCAATGCTATAACTTGGACGCCACCTACAGTTCCCCACCTTTTCAAAGGTGTAATGAATTCTTATAGAATTAATGTAGAACATCATCACTAAAAGTAAATAATTAAAAAGCAGTGATACTCACTGCTTTTTCTTATTTTTTATAAGCTTTTACTATTTCACCATAATATAAATAATGATAATCTTCTTTAGGATAATTCTTTTTCAACTCTTCAGGAAATTTGTCTTTATCTATAAGGTCAACATATTTTATCTCACATTCGTAGTACATATCACAATTATATACAATTGGTGAATTGACAACTTGACTTGGTATAAATTTAATTTTGCTTATTTTTTCTTTATCTATATCTCTCCCTGACTTTGTTCCACAAATAGTTAATGCTTCTTTAAAGTCGTCACTATAGGGAATACTTATAGTATAATCTTTAGCCTCTTTTATTAATTCTTGTGTGTATCTTTGAGGTCTAACCATAGCAACAAAAAATGGTCTATTCCAGCTATATCCCACATATCCCCAAGCAATTGTCATTGTATTTACTATGTTTTTATTTTTTACTGTAAGAAACGCTCCCCTTTTACTTAGGTTTTCCATTGCTATTCCCAAATCTTCATAAAAATTCATTGTAAATTGGCTCCCACCTTTCTATTAGTATATTCATATTAGAAATTATAGCAGATAATAAATACATATGAAAAACTTATTTATTCATCATAATCTATATACTTGTCATTACATAAATATTTAAAATATCCAACTCGTTCTAAATTCTTTCTTGGAGCAATCAGAGTAGATTCTAAATCAGTTGCAACTCTATAGTGTTTTCTTGCTCTATTATAATCTCCTCGCTTTTCATAATAAATTCCTAATAAATTATGAATTCTACCTGAAGATAAATCCTCAGCCATAGCCTCTTTAATTTTATAAATAGCCAAATCATAATCATTTATTTTTAAATAGTAAATAGCTTTATCTATTGTACTATTTTTATCTTCATATACTTTAACCATTTTACTCAACTCCCTTTTTTATAATATATTACTATTGTATTTATATTTTAGTTAAGTTCACATTAAAGTTTTTATTATTATATAAAAATTGTATGAAGATTTTCATAAAAAAACAGCAATATTTAAATTGCTGTTTTACAAACTATAACTTTTTCTCCTTAAATCCTCCACCTTTTACTTCATCAATATTATTTATTGACACAAATGCATTTTTATCTTCTTTATATATGATTTCCTTTATTTTAGCAATTTGACTAGAAGAAACTACACAATATATCATTTTTTTATTTGCTTTTGAGTAAGCCCCTTGCGCATCTAAAAAAGTTACACCTTTTCCTGTAGTTTTCATTATACTATTAGCAATCTCCATGTTTTTCTCTGATATAAGTAAAATTAACTTTTGTTTATTAAAAACATCTTTTGCCTTTTCTATTGATATAGATGTTAAATACATAGAAATTAAAGTATACATTGCCTTTAGACCACCAAAGAACACACCTCCTGCACAAATAATAAAAAAGTTTATTATTAGAGATGCATTTTTTATAGATATATCATATTTAATTTTTAGAGCTGCCATTACAATATCTAAGCCTCCAACAGATGAGTTAGCCTTAAATATTAAACCAACACCAACACCTATTAAAACGCCTCCAAAAATGCTTTGAATCATTAAATCATCAATCCTTATATATTTATAAAGATTTTCTGAAATACCTAAAGCAAATGAATAAATAAACATATTGATTATACTTGTAAAAAAGAACTCCTTGTCCACGTATTTTTTACAAATTAAAAATATTGGGATATTCATAATTAATATGGCTACTCCTTGATTAATCCCAAGTAACTTATTAAATATAACAACTATTCCTGCTAGGCCACTACTAAGTAAATCTGCCGGTGTTAAAAAACCGTTAATTCCTATGGCGCATATTATTATACCTATAATTATTAATAATTGCTTTCCTACCCTACTTTCTAAAAAATCCACCTGTCACTCTTCTCCCCCCTTGAATATATATCTCCCAATTAATATTTTACCTGAATTTTCAGTATAATGGATAAGAATTATGTAAAATGATTTTTTTAGATAAAAAAAGCTGCTTATCTCAATTGATGCGCAACTTTTTATATTTTATTATTAATATACAAGCATTATTGGTGCATCGGTGTGTATACTTTAGCATCATCATAGTATTTTTGATTTTTCAAATATTCTATAATAAGTTGACCAATTTGCTTTCCTCATTTTAATCCTTCTACACAATCACATCTAAATTGAACTCCCACATGCAGCCTTGAAGTAGATGCTTATTTGGCAATTTCACTAAGTTTTTCAGATTCTGCTAGAAAGTAATAAGATAAAACTTCACAAGTAGCTTCAGATACTACAGAGTGTCCAGATAAATACGTTGGGCTCAATACCATGGTAAACTCTTTCTTCCCCTGGATAAAAAATGCGTGACCAACTATTATAAGAATTATTTCTATAATTTATTCTATTACAACTAGACTTATTTACCTTCTTAATATAAGTTTGTTATATTATATTAAGGTATGTTACAATTTGTTGCATTTTGTATTTTGCCATATAATTATTCTTATTTTTCTTTTATTGGTATCCAAACTTCAAATACTGAGTCTAATGGGTCTGCATTAATATATAACTCTATATCAGGTTGATTTGCATATTCATAAGAAGAAGATGGCAACCATTCAGTTATTGCTCTTTTTTCAACTTCTTGTATAGATTCTGGCATTTTACCTTTCCCAGGAAATACAGCCCATGTGCAAGGTTGAATTATATATTCATGCATACCTTCTTTTATCTCCTTATTTGTCTCAACTCCAATATAATATTCCCATTTATCCATAATATCCATACATGCACTAACTCCAAGTACTCCTTTGCTATTTTCATCCATAAGTGATATTACTTCATTTAACTTATTATTTTGCGATACTTCACACCAAAATTTAGGTACTTCTTGAAAATTTTCTTCAATATTTTTACTCATTTCTTTTTTTAACCCTACAATTCTTATTTCATCTCTTTTTATTATTTGATATTCCATATCTTTTACCCCTTTTATAGTAATTTTGAAACTTATTGGAGGATATGACTTTAGAACAGTTCCTGGCTTACTGGCTACAGACGGAGAAACCCCGTGGATCTTTTGAAATGCTCTATTAAAAGATGTAGGGCTTTCATAGCCATATTTATAGGATACGTCTATAACCTTTTCTCCTTTTTGTAAATCAAATGCGGCTATAGTCATTTTTCTTTGTCGTATGTATTCTGAAAGAGTAATACCTGCAATATATGAAAACATTCTTTGAAAATGATAAGTAGAACAACATGCTATTTTAGCAGCTTCATTATAATCTATATTTCCCTGTAAATTATCTTCAATATATTTTATAGATTCATTTAATTTATCCAACCATTCCATTAACATCTCTCCTCTAATTAATATTGTATTTGAGTAAAAATAGAAATACCTCTCATTTTGTGCACAGTAATGAGAGGTTTACATGTATAACACTCTTTATTAAATTCTATGTCTATACATAATATCCTTTATTATAATAAAATATTACATCCTGCTACAAATTTGAATTAAGAACCGCAGCAAACTACTAAGCTTTCTATAAAATAACATACTTTTATATAGTTTTAACCAATCTAAGTATATTCAATATTTATAGTTACTATATAAAATAGTATTGAGCATATTATTAATATAAAGTAAATTTTCAAGTAGGTTATTATGAGGAATATAATCGACTACGTTGAAAATGAGTTTTATACCTTTAACGAAAAAAAATTTAATACTGTAGACTCTCTTATTCTTTCTCAAGTCACAAATTTTTTGTACGATGATTTAGTAGGTGATCTGTATAGTCTAAAGCCTCCTGTATATTTTAAAGATTTATTAAAGGCTGAGTATTTTGAAAAAATGTTTCGTAGCTTTATTTTACCTAAAAAAATAAACAACTATTATTTGCTTTAACTGCAAGTCCATGATTTAGAAATATTGAAATTAATTACCATATATCAAAAATAAATATAGATGAAGAAAAACAATTTTCTGACACAACATTTATAATAAACAATGAGCTTGCATATTTAGGATTTAGAGGAACAGATATTACAGTAGTTGGTTGGAAAGAGGATTTTAATATGGCATTTGTATGCCCTATTCCATCTCAATTAGAAGGAGTTGCATATGTGAATACAATTTCTAAAATATTACCTCATAAATTGCATATTAGAGATCATTCAAAAGTTGGTAATATTGCTGCTTATTCAGCCATGACGGTGCTGGTTTTAGAGATAAAATTATAAAAAATAAAATAAATAAAACTATCCCTTACTCTTCTTTAGTTGGTATCCTACTCGAAAATCATGAGCATTATCATGTTGTAAAAAGTAGTGGTGTGGGTGACATAATGCAACATGATCCTTTATGGTGGGAAGTTGGAAAATGTGATTTCGTTTATTTAAATGAATTATCTTCAAAATCTAAATATGTTAACAAAACGCTTAACATTTGACTAAACCAAATTTCAGATAAAAAATGCAAACAATTTATTGGGGCATTGTTTGAAATTTTGAATTCAACTAAATGTGAAACTATTACTAATATTTCAGCTAATTATAAAACTAACTTTCCTATTATTCTAAATGCTCTAAAACATATGAATCCAGAAGAAAAAATTCTCCTGCTTAAAACACTATGTGATAGCCATGTAATTTCACACAACTACCTTGTTCAATCCAAATTGTTATAAACTAAAAAAGTGTAATGAGATTATAAGTAAATCTCATTACACTTTTTATTACTTATCTTTATAAGAACAGCAATAATCTCCGTAAGTTTTAACTCTTACTTCAAAAGCTGATTTTTCAGGAACTATAAAGCTGTCCCCTTCTTTATAAGTTCTAAATTCACTTTCACCAGGTAAACAAATATCCATTTCTCCACCTATAACTTCCATTAATTCTTCAACACCAGTGTTAAATACATATTCACCTGGCATCATAAATCCTAATGTTTTTCTTTCTCCATTTTCAAAATACACAGTTCTACTAGTTACTTTTCCATCAAAATATACTGTAGCTTTTTTTACAACTTTTACATTATTAAATTCCATAATTTTCTCCCTTATTATTTATATTAATATAATAATTCTATAAACCTCTTGCTTTATTAACACAAGATTTCATACATTCTATTATTGCACTTCTAAATCCTTTTTCTTCTAAAACTCTAACTGCTTCTATAGTAGTTCCTCCTGGAGAACAAACCATATCTTTTAATTCTCCTGGATGTTTACCAGTATCTAATACCATTTTTGCACTTCCCATAACTGCTTGAGCCGCAAATTTATAAGCTTTATCTCTAGGCATTCCGTCTGCAACAGCACCATCTGCTAAAGCTTCTATAAACATATATACATAAGCTGGTGAAGAGCCACTTACTGAAACTACTACATCCATTAAGTTTTCTCCTACAACCTCTACTTCTCCAAAACCACTTAGAATATTACATACATAATCTAATTCTTCTTTAGTTACTAAATCATTATGACAAACTCCTGTTATTCCCTCACAAACTAATGCTGGAGTATTAGGCATTGTTCTTACTATCTTCACATCTCTATCAAATAGAGAATTTAATCTTTCTAAAGTTTGACCCGGTGCTATAGTTACTATAATTTGATTTTCTCTTATATGGTCTTTTACTTCATTTATTACTGCTGCATAATATTGAGGTTTTACTGCTAAAACAACTACCTCAGCTTCTTCTATTACTTTTAAATTACTTTCTGTAGTTTCAATGTTTAAACTTTCTCTTGCTGCAGCTAAGCTTGGAGCATAAGCATCTGATGCTATAATCTCTTCACAAGGAATAATTTCATTTCTTATGATACCTCCCATCATAGCCTTTGCCATATTTCCTGCCCCAATAAATCCTAATTTTTTACTCATTTCAAATATCTCCTTTTCCCAAATCAACACTGTAGCTACTATTTAAATGGCTTTTAGTAACTACAGTGTTTTTATTTATAATAAATTTTAATTGTTTATGTTAAACAAATTAAAGTCTATAAAGCTTGTTCAGTACGCTCAATTATTTCATCTTGAAGAGCTTTGCTTAAGTTTCTGAAGTGGTCACTATATCCTGCAACACGAACTATTAAGTCTTTATACTCTTCTGGATTATTTTGAGCATTTATTAATGTTTGTCTATCTATAACGTTAAATTGTATGTGATGTCCATCCATATCAAAGTAAGCTCTAACCAAGTTTGACATTTGATCTAAACCATTTTCTCCTGCAACAACGCCTGGAGTGAATTTTTGATTTAAAAGTGTTCCACCAGTTCTTAAGTGGTCCATTTTAGATGCAGATTTTATAACTGCAGTAGGTCCATTTGTATCTCCACTCTTAGATGGTGAAATACCTTCTGAAACTGGTTTTTTAGCAAGTCTTCCATCTGGAGATGCCATCATTACCTCCCCAAAATAAACGTGGCAAGTAGTTGGTAGCATGTTTATTCTATATTGTCCACCCTTCATATTTGGTCTACCAGTTATTGTTTTTTGGTAGAAATTAAATACGTCTTGCATAATATCATCTGCATAATCATCATCATTACCATATTTAGGTGTTTTATTGCTCACTAAATTTTTGATTATTTCATGTCCTTCAAAGTTATCTTCTAAAGCTTTCATTAATTCTTCCATAGAGAATTTTTGCTTATCAAATACATTGTACTTAATTGCTGATAAAGAATCTGTTATTGTTCCTATACCAACACCTTGTATATAGTTTGTATTGTATCTAGCTCCTCCAGCATTGTAGTCCTTACCACTTGATATACAATCATTTGTTATTATTGATAAGAATGGTGCTGGCATGTATCTAGCATAAATTTCTTCTATTACATTGCTTCCTTTTATTTTTATATCTAAGAAGTATTCTATTTGTTTCTTGTAAGCCTCAAATAGTTCTTCAAATGATTTGAAGTCTTTAGCATATCCTAGTTGTAATCCTAATTGTTTTTTACTTACATTATCATAACCATTGTATAAAGTAAGTTCTAATATTTTAGGAAGGTTGAAATATCCTGTTAATATATAAGCTTCGTTTCCAAATGCTCCTGTTTCAACACATCCACTAGTTCCACCAAGTCTAGCATCTTCAATAGTTTTACCTGCATTTAGTAACTCTTGTATTATTGCTTCTGTATTATAAAATGCTGGTTGACCCCATCCTTTTCTTGATATTTCACAAGCTCTTTTTAAGAATTTACGAGGAGTTTTTTTACTAATTTGTACGTTTGAACTTGGTTGTAATAATTTCATTTCATCCATACAATCAAGTATTAAGTAAGAAACTTCGTTAACTCCATCTTTACCATCTTCAGTAATACCACCAGTATTTATATTTGCAAAGTCAGTGTAAGTTCCACTTTCTTTTAATGTTATACCTACTTTAGGTGGTGCTGGTTGGTTGTTAAATTTAACCCATAAGTTTTCTAATAACTCTAAAGCTTTTTCATCATCTAAATCTCCAGCTTCAACATCTTTTTCATAGAATGGATATAAATGTTGGTCTAATCTTCCTGGACTGTATGCATCCCATGGATTTAATTCAGTAGTTACCCCTAAATGTACAAACCAGTACATTTGTATTGCTTGCCAATAAGTCTTAGGCTTATGAGCAGGTACTACATCACAGTTAGCTGCTATTTGTAATAACTCTTCTTTTCTTGCTGGATCAGCTTCAACTTTTGCTAATTCTCTAGCGTAAGCTGCATATCTTTCACCTAAAGTTATTATTGCATCACAACATATATCCATAGCATTTAATTGAGCTAATTTGTCTACAGCTTCTTTATCATTAAAATAATCTATTTTTTCTTTAGCTGCTTTAATATCTTCCTTATAATCTAAGAATCCTTTTTCATATATTTTCTTTGAACCAACAGTATGTCCTGGTCCACGTTGCTCCATAAATTCAGTGAAAATACCATTTTCGTAACAAGTTTTCCACTCATCAGTCATAGCATTTAAAATTTTATGTCTTACTGAACGTTTTTCCCAGAAAGGTATTATTTTTTCTTCTTGTAATTTCATATCTTCTTCAGTAACTTTAAAGAAGATTAAATCTCTATCATTCATAACTTTCATGTCCTCTAATGTATGACAACAAAGTTCTGGGAAAGATGGTGATGATTGAGGTGAATCACCTTTTTCTCCAACTATTAATTCTCCTTCATTAATACAAAGTGTTTTGTTTTCCATAAAATGTTTAAAAGCTAAAGCCCTCATTTCTGGAATAGAAACAGATCCTTCATGTTCCATATAAGCATCAGTCATTAAATCAGCTCTTTCCATGTAAATATGTGGAGTAGCTTCTACACTTTGCTTTCTTAATTTTTTAATTCTTTCATTCATTCCTCTTTCCATGGTTTAACCCCCTATTTTTGTATTATTAAATCCATTTTTTATAAACAGTTCTTGAAGTTCTTTCATTCTGTCTTTGCTTGGAATTGTAAAGTTTTCACCTTTGTACTGCATATCTAATCTGTCATATTTACTGCTAGCAATGTTATGATATGGCAATAAATTCACTTGTTTTACACTTATATTTTCTTTCAAAAATTTAATTATTTCTTCCATATCCTTATTTTCATCATTTACAGTTCCTATAACTGGAATTCTTATATAAATATTTGCATTATTTTCACTTAAATATTTTAAATTACTAAGTATAAGCTCATTTCCCTTGCCCATATACTTTTTATGCTTTTCATTATCCATAGTTTTAATGTCATAAAGAAAGGTATCAACATATGGTAAAACCTTTTCATAGTTGACCTCCGGTGCATACCCGCATGTATCAATAGCCACATTATATCCTTTTCTCTTTATTTTCTTTAACAAAGAAACTATAAAATCGCTTTCTTGCAACATTACTTCACCACCAGATAAAGTTACTCCACCAAAAGAAGATTCATAGAACATACTATCTTTTTCAATTTCTTTCATTATGTCATTAATTGAATAATCATTACCCACAATTTCTCTAGCATTATTTACACAATAATCTAAACACTTACCACAAACTTCACAATTAGATCTATCATAATTAACACTTCCACTTTCTTCATCTTTTGTGTTATGTGAACAAATCTTAGTACAATATAAACAGTTAGTACATTTTTCTCTATTGAACATTACTTCTTTTTTAAAACTTTGACTTTCAGGATTATGACACCACCAACAATTTAGTAAACAACCTTTAAAAAAAACTGTTGTTCTTATTCCATCTCCATCATGGATAGAATATTTTTGAATACTTATTATATTTGGTATTTTCATAACCTCCCCTCTATATTTCATGTATATGAATTTTATTTCCTTATAATTTCATAATAATATATTGTTATTAATTTGTCATTGGTTTTTTTCATTATTTTTTATATTTTTTTATTAATATGAAATTATTTCTTATTTATATAAGTTGACTTATTAGGCGTATTATTTTAATATTTAAATTATTAATAATAAAATTCGAAAAGGGGTTAAGTAAATGAACTATAATACTACTATAGGTTTAAAAATAAAAGAGCTAAGAACGGAAAAAAAATTCACTCTTAAATACTTAAGTGAAGAAACAAATTTATCCATAGGCTTTTTATCTCAACTTGAGAGAGGAATGACTAGTGTAGCTGTAGACTCTCTTGCTAAGATTGCAAAAGTTCTAGATGCAAACGTTCTAGACTTTTTTGACTATCCAGATGAAAGTAATAAATCTTGTATAACAAGAAGTTATGATAGAAAGTACACAGTAATAGATTCAGAGATTATTCAATATACTTTAAACAAAGATACCTTTGCCTATGATATGCTTCCAAGAATACAAGAAGTCATGCCACATAAGTATAGTGAGCCTGAAGAAATAGAGCTATATTCTCATGAAGGAGAAGAATTTATATATGTACTTGAAGGTATTTTAACTTTAAATGTTGATAATTCAATAACTGATTTATATCCTGGCGATAGTGCACATATTAAATCAGAATCTCCACATAACTGGAGTAATAACACATCAAAGTTAGTAAAAATACTTACTGTAAATACTCCTAATCCATTAAAAAAATAATTTCACTAAAATGAAAAAGGATATGATATTCATATCCTTTTTATCTATAACCATTTACCACTTTTCACAAAGTTTTCTGCTTTTTCATGGGCTCTTTCAACTATATTCTGTTCATAACCGATTAAACTTAATAATTTAATTGCATTTCTTGACTTTGCCCTGCCTTTATTAAGCTTATAATCAAATACTATATCATCATCAGTAATTTCTTCTTCAAAATGATAATTATCATATTCTCTTTCCAATAAATAAGTCAACTCAATATCATGAGTTGCTGCAATACAAATAGTATTTGATTTATTTAAATGACTTAAAACTTCAGAGGATGATGCTATTCTCTCCACCGTATTTGTTCCTCTTAAAATTTCATCTACAAAACAAAGGCATGGTATATTTTCATTACATTTATCAATTATCCGTTTTAATGATTTTATTTCTACCATATAATAACTTTCTTCGTTTAATACATCATCTTTAAGAGCCATTGAAGTATATATATTAAAAAATGTTCCTTCATATTTTTTAGTACAAGAAGTGTAAATACTTTGGCATAAAATTTGGTTTATAGCCACACTTTTTATAAAAGTTGATTTTCCTGATGCATTTGACCCTGTTATAAGAACTCCTCTATTTATCTCAAGTGAATTACTCACTGGATTATTAATAAGAGGATGGTATATTTCCTCAAAATTTATAATATTATCTTCTTTTTTCCTACTAGTTGAAAGCTGTGGCTTAGAATAATAATCTAAAGAAGTTCTAAAAGAAGATATACTTATTAAAGCATCAACACCACCTACATATTCATAGATACTTTTCAAATACTCTTTATTTTTTATAATAGTTTCTTTAACTTTTTCATAAGTTATTAACTCTGATAAAGTAATCATATTAACATATTCACTAAAAAAATTTAAATCTGACAATATTGAGTTTGGATTTTTAGATATAGATTTTTTCTTAATTTTTTTAACTTTTTCCAAATCTTCTTCAATATTCTTTAAGTTATCGTCAAGTACTTTTATTCTCATATCTTTTATCTTAAATGCCACATTTATAGTTCTAATTATATATGTAAATCCACTAGTATCAATTTTTCTATTCTTATTATTAAAACTTATAAATATATTTAATGCTACACTTAACATTGTTATAAGAAGAAAACATTTGTTTACTCCTATTAATAATAATGATATAAATGGAATTACCCTTAAAATTCTATAAAATTGTAATCTATTTTTAGAGTTATCCTCTTCTAAAAACAAACAGAGAGTTGTATTAGCATCGTAATTATATCCCAAATTTGATAAAATCAATTGTAATTTAAGTCTTTCTTCAAAATTATGCATAAAATATTCAACAATATTATCTCTTTTTTTCAACTCTTTTAGACTATATAAAGGATTTCTCAGCATATCATATAATACTTCTCTTCCAGCAGAACTTTCTGTATTATTTATTTTTTTATAAACATCATCCATAGACAAATCACTCCATGTAATGTTATCTATTCCTTCCTTTTGATTCTTATTTTTAAAAAATGTAGCAATATTATTCATTTTATAGTCTGCATATTCAATATTTATTTCACACCCATAGTTTTCAATTATTTTAGTTTTATTTCTATTGAATCTCTTTCTAAATGAATATAAATCATATGATGAACAAATTATAATCATCAAAATTATACAAATAACAATTTTTATTATATCTCCCATTTTCCCCTCCTTATTACTTTGATCCTCAATCTTATATTTTAATCTTTATCTATTCAATAGTACATCTTTATTTTTTATATAACCTAGTTTTAAATATAAAATATACATAATTTGTACTTATTGTAGATAAAATCTATAAACAGTGTTATTATTTAGAAAACATACTTTTATCATTTTGATAATAATTTTATAGAAAGGAGAAAATATGGTAAATAAGATTAATGAATTATGTGAAAAGTATTATGACAAAATAGTTGAAATAAGACATCAGTTGCATATGTATCCTGAAGTTGGTTATGAGGAACTTAATACCTCAAAGTTAGTATACAATGAACTTAAAAATTTGAAATTAGAAGTAAAAAACAATGTTGCTAAAACAGGAGTCATTGCATTATTAAAGGGAAAGTATCCTGGAAAAACCATACTTCTTAGAGCTGACATGGATGCTCTTAGAGTAAACGAAGAAACCAATTTAGAATTTAAATCTAAAATTCCAGGTGTAATGCACGCTTGTGGTCATGATGGTCATACAGCTTCACTACTAGGTGCTGCTATGATATTAAGCGAACTAAGAGATGATTTACATGGAAATATTAAGTTTATGTTCCAGCCAGATGAAGAAATTGAAGGCGGAGCAAAACCAATGATTGATGAAGGTTTATTAGAAGATCCTCATGTTGATGCTGCCTTTGGTGGACATTTGTGGGGAGAAGTAAAAGAGGGAATGATAGGCATTAAACACGGCCCTATGATGGCATCTCCAGATATATTCAATATAAAAATTATAGGCAAAGGTGGTCACGGTGGTGTACCACAAAACTCCATTGATCCTATCCCAATTTTATCTCAAGTAATAAATACACTCCAAACTATTGTAAGCAGAAAGAATAATCCTCTTAATCCATTGGTCTTATCTTGTTGTCATGTTAAAGCTGGAAATACCGATTGTCATAACGCAATTCCTACAGAAGCAATTCTTGGCGGTACTGTTAGAACCTTCGATGAAAA